>CAMFIW010000100.1 GCA_945952355.1 uncultured Phenylobacterium sp.
GCCACTGCTGCCTCGGCCCGCTACCCGGTTCCCCGGCGGATCGTGCTGGCCGGGGAGCACGCCTCCTATGTCGGCTGCTGGATGGAGGGGGCGCTGCTGTCGTCCATCGACGCCATCACCCGACTGCACAAGCGCGCGCTGGAGGCTTGAGATGCGGTGGGGAATGCTTTCGATCCTGGCGGTGCTGGCGGCGGGCGGCGCGGCGGCCCAGGCCCCGCCCGGCGGGGACACCGGCGGCGGGATCGTGCGGGCGGAAAAGCCGGTGACCGGCGAGCAGGTCTATCGCCAGGTCTGCCAGGCCTGCCACATGGCCGACGCCAAGGGGGCGACCGGGGCGGCGACCATCCCCGCGCTGGCGGCCAATCCGCGGCTGGGCGTGGCGGCCTATCCGGTGACCATCGTGGCCAAGGGCAAGGGCGCGATGCCCGGTTTTTCCGGCATGCTCTCGAACGGCCAGATGGCCGAGGTGATCACCTATCTGCGGACGCACTACGGCAACGACTATCCCAAGCCGGTGACCGAGGCGGACGTGGCGCGGATCGCGGGGCCGTAGTCGCCCGCTCGTCCCGGCGAATGCCGGGATCCGGATCCTGAAGCTCTGAGCGGGTGGCCCTTGAACGCAGAGATCGCGGAGGCCCGCGGAGGACGCAGAGAGGCCCTGGTCTCCGCGATCTCTGCGTCATCTCTGCGATCTCCGCGTCCAAAGGGGGACGGGTCGCCGACGGCCCAGCCATATGATCTGGGTCCCGGCATTCGCCGGGATGAGCGGTAATGTCCCTTACCGCGAATTCATTGGGTGAGATCGGGTGGCGCGGCGATGGTTCGCCCCATGAAGATCGCCCCTGCTCTCGCCTTCGCCGCCGCCCTGTCGCTTCCGGGTCTTGCGCTCGCCGCCTCGTCGGTGGGCGACTGCCACATTGGGGCCTATCGGCTGGCGGACGGCCAAGTCGTCGAGGTGTCGCCGACCGACGGGCCGGACCTGCGCTGGCGGCGCTGGGACGGCGAGACCGGGGCGCTGTCGCACGGCGCCGACGGGCGCTGGACCAGCCACTATGGCTGGACCGGGCGGCCGGATGGGCGGGTGGTGACCTTCGACGACTGTCCGGGCAGGAGCCTGGACTTCGGCGGCGTCGCGGGCCAGCGGATCGACTTCGACGTGACAGAGACCACCGTGCCGGGGCGCGACGTGCCGCTGGCCGGGCGGCTGGTCCTGCCGAAGGGAACCGGCAAGGTCCCGGTGGTGGTGCTGGTCCACGGCTCGGAGTTCAGCTCGGCGCGGGACTTCTACTGGCTGCAGCGACTGCTGCCGGCCCAGGGGATCGGGGTCTTCGTCTACGACAAGCGCGGCACCGGCGGCTCGGGCGGCAAGTACACCCAGGACTACAGCATCCTGGCCGACGACGCGGTGGCGGCGCTGAATGAGGCTCGGCGGCTGGCCGGCGCCCGCGCGGGGCGGGTCGGCTATCAAGGCGGCAGCCAGGGCGGATGGGTCGTGCCCTTGGCCGCGAACCGGACGCACGTGGACTTCGCCGTGGTGAGCTTCGGCCTGGCGGTCTCGGCGATCGACGAGGATCGGCAGGAGGTCGAGCTGGAGATGAAGCTGGCTGGCCACGGGCCTGCCGAGACGGCCAAGGCCCTGGAGGTGGCGGGCGCCGCCGAAGCCATGGCCATGAGCGATTTCACGGAGGGCTTCGAGGCCTTCGACGCCGTGCGGGCCAAGTATCGAAACGAGCCCTGGTTCAAGGACCTGCGGGGCAACCTGACCCGCCTCGTCCTGCCGCTCAGCCTCGAAGAGATGCGCGAGACGTCGAAGATCTACCGGTTCGGGACGCCCTGGACCTATGACGCCATGCCGACCCTGGAGGCCACGCGCGCGCCGCAGATCTGGATCCTGGGCGGCGACGACCTGGACGCGCCGAGCGCCGAGACGGCGCGGCGGATCAGGAGCCTGCAGGCCAAGGGCAAGCCCTTCACGCTGGCGGTGTTCCCCGGCGCCGAGCACGGCATGACCGAGTTCGCAGGGACCGGCATCGACCGCACCTCGACCCGGTTCGCGCCGGGCTATTTCCAGATGATGGCCGACTTCGTTCGCGACGGGCGGCTGAAGGCCACCTATGGCAGAGCCGCGATCACCCGGCCGAAATCCTAGACCAACGCGGCCGGTCGCCAGCGTATCGTCAAGCGAAGATGGGGTGCGGGACCTGAGCGCCCGACCACGCCGGCGAGCATCTTGCCGCGCTATATTATATTGATCTTACGAGGGCGTCGCCGAGTCCACAAAATCCTCAAAATGAGTGTCTAAGTATTCGCCTCGAAGACGAGCGGGGTTTGCAGCGCGAATTCCAGGCGCCTAACTTCGACAAGCCAGCATGTGAACGACAACACGCCGGGGGGCGTGACATGTGGCTTTGGGGGAATGGGATGACGAACTTCAAGATGATTGGGCTGGGCGCAGTGGCGGCCGGAGCCTTGATGGCGAGCTCCGCGCAGGCGGCCATCCTGAATATCAGCGCGACCTCTACGACGCCGGTGCTCTACACCTTCGACCCGGGCACCTATCTGATCCAATGGATCGGCACCGCCGACGGCGGCGCCTACGATGGCTGGAACCCGAGCTGCCCGAGCGGCGACTGCTCGAGCGGCTGGCGCGAGGTGTTCGCGGCCACCACCGACACCGGGCCGCATCCGTCCATCGACAGCTTCTCGATTCCGGGTCCGACCTTCTCGAGCGCGCTCGCCGCGCTGGCCGCGTTCCAGAGCGCTCCGTTCGTCATCGACGCGGAAGCCAGCTGGAACGGCTCGTCCTATGTGCTGACCGGGACGCAGATGATCGCCCAGCCGTGGCACATCACGATCGCGGCGCCGACGACGGTGAGCTTCTTCATCGCCGAGCCGACCAAGGAAGACAATTTCGGCGGCGTGTCGCTGCGGATCAGCGCGGTGCCGGAACCGGCGACCTGGGCGATGATGATCCTGGGCATGGGCGGCGTCGGCATGGCGCTGCGGCAACGCAGGCGTCTGGCGGCGGTCGAGGTCCGCTAGATCGCTCCTTCCGCGCCCGCGGGGGCCGAGCCGGAGCAGCTACGCGCCGCGGCGCGGGCCTCCGGCCGCTTCCTGCTGGGCGTGCTGGAGGTCTCTTCGCACGGCCTCGAACTGAACGACGCCGTGCTGTTGCTGGCGATCCTGCAGGCCAATGTCGCGCAGATCACCGCCGACCGCGACCTGCAGGCGCGCTATGCGGCCCTGGAGGCTATTCCGGAGGATGATCTGCGCCGGCCGATCAGCATATCGGCCCTTGCGGCTTCGCTGGGCCTACCTTTCGAGACGGTCCGGCGGAGGCTGGGCCGCTTGGCGGGGGCCGGCCTCTGCGAAGCGACCGAGCGCGGCTATCGCATACCCGGCGAGGTGCTGAGGCGGCCCGAGTTCGCCCAGGCCCCGCAGAAGATCCAGGACATGCTCGCGGCGCTGGCCGACGCCCTCGCCAAGACCGGCTTCCAGCCCCCCATGACGCTCGTCGTCGAGCCGCCACGTCCTCGGATCGCGGCGCGCCTGGCCACGGACTATTTCCTGCGGATGCTGGCGATGCTGGTCGACCGGACCGAGGATCCGGTGGACGGCTTTCTGCTATTGGCCATGCTCGACGCCGGGCCGCGCCCCGCCACCGCCGCCGAGATCGCGCGGCGCTTCGGCATGACGCACGAGACCACCCGGAGGCGCTTGTGGCGGCTGGAGGCCAAGGGGTTCTGTGGCCGGGCCCGCGGTGGCTGGCTCCTTCCGCCCGCAAGCCGCGCGGCCCTGAGGGTCGAGGAGGCGCTGGAAGAGAACCTCGCCCACCTGCGGCTGATGTTCTCCGGCCTCATTCGGCTCGGCGTGATGGCCGCGCCGGCCTAGCGATCGTCACTTCGAGAGCTGCTCGGGATTGATCTTCTGGAAGTCGATCGTGGTGTCGCGGGCGTCGGCCTGCGACTGCTTCAGCTGCTCGGGCGTACGGCAGACCCGTACGGGCATGCGCGAGCCGAGCAGCACGATCTTCTCGCACTTCATCCTGGACTTTTGCTGCTGCTCGAAAGTGAGGGGCGCGGCGGTGGTCGACGGCGGGGTCCCGGTCGCGGCGGGTCCGGCGCCCGTGGCGGGAGCCGTCTGAATGAGAAGCGACAGGCCGGCGGCGGCGACAGCGAGCATGATGGAGCCCTCAGCGGTGAGTATCCGACGAGCATGATCACCTCGCGGGCGGGACGCCACCCTTTCCTCGCGCATCACGCGATGAACGCCACGCAGGCGCGCATCCCGAGCGTTCCGACGGCGCTTCGCGCACGAGTCGGGCGCGTCGGCCGACCCGGCGGTCATGGCTGGGACTCACGCCGAATCCGCGGCTAGTGTCACGCGCGTTACAGCCGGGGATTTCCGATGACGATCAAGCTCACCCTCGCCGCGGCCCTGGCCGCGGCCACCTGCCTGACCGGGCCGCAGATGGCGGCGGCCCAGGCCAAGACGCCCATCACTCACGCTTCGCTCTGGATGATGAAGCGGGTCGGGACGCCGGTGGTGAGCCCGGACGGAAAGTGGGTGGTCTTCCCGGTGACGGAGCCATCCTACGAAGCCGACAAGGCCGTCAGCGACCTGTGGATCGTGCCGGCGGCCGGGGGCGCGGCGCCGCGGCGGCTGACCAACACCAAGAGCGCCGAATCCGATCCGGTGTGGTCGCCCGACAGCCGCCAGCTCGCGTTCTCGGCCAAACGCGAGGGCGACGAGGCCCCGCAAATCTATGTGCTGGACGTGGCCGGCGGCGGCGAGGCGCGGCGGGTGAGCGAGCTGTCGACCGGGGCGACCCATCCGCTGTGGCGGCCCGACGGCCAGGCGATCCTCTACGAGAGCTCGGTGTTCCCGGGCGCCGGCGACGACGCGGCCAACAGGAAGGCGGCCGCCGACAAGAAGGCGCTGAAGTACAATCTGCGCGCCTATGACCACTTCCCGATCCGCTATTGGAACGAGTGGCTGGACGACAAGCAGCCGACCCTGATCGTCCAGGGACTGGAACCAGGCGCGAAGCCGAAGGACATCCTGGCGGGGACGAAACTGGCGACCACTCCGGGCTTCGGCGGCGTGGAGGGCGAGACCAGCGTGTCACTGTCTCCGGTCTGGAGCCCGGACGGCAAGGAGGTGGTTTTCGTCGCGACCACCGCGCGCTGGACAGCGGCCTATTCGCACGTGGGCTACCAGATCTATCGAACGCCCGCGGCGGGCGGCGAGCCCACGGCGGCGAGCCCGGTGGTCGGCGACTATGACCAGCTGGCCTTCAGCCCCGACGGCAAGCAGCTATATTTCAACTACGCGCCGCAGGACGGCGAGATCTACCACCTGCCGCGGCTGTCGCGGATGGCCTGGCCGGGCGGCGGGGCCCACAGCCTGGTGGCCAGGGATTTCGACCGCGAGCCGGCGAAGTTCGCGCTGAGCCCCGACGGCAAGACCGTGTGGATCCTGGTCCCCGAGGCTGGGATGGAGAACCTGTACAAGACTGCGGCGAACGGCGGGAAGCCGGAGCTGGTCATCGCGCCCAAGACGGGCGGCTACACCAACCTGGCGGTCGCCGAGAAGGCGGGGACCCTGATCGGAACCTGGGGCAGCGCGATCAACCCCGCCGAGGTGGTGCGGATAGAGCCCGGCGCCAAGCGGCATGTGAACCTGACCGAGATCAACACCGCGGCGGCCGCAGCGATCGACTGGTCGAGCCCGCAGCACTTCACCTTCACCAGCTCGCGCGGCCGGCCACTGCACAGCATGATCGTGACGCCGCCGGGCTTCGATCCGTCGAAGAAATATCCGCTGTTCGTGATGATCCACGGCGGGCCGGCCAGCACCAATCCCGACCAGATCGGCCTGCGCTGGAACTACCATCTGCTGGCGGCCGGCGGCTATGTGGTGCTGATGACCGACTATACGGGCTCGACCGGCTACGGCGAGAAATTCGCCCAGTCGATCAAGCTCGATCCGCTGAAAGGCCCGGGCCAGGAGATCGGCGAAGCGGTGGACGAGGCGCTGAAGCGCTATCCGTTCATCGACGCGAGCCGGATGTGCGCCGGCGGCGCCAGCTATGGCGGCCACCTGACCAATTGGCTGGAGGCGACGACCACCCGTTACAAGTGCCTGGTCAGCCATGCCGGCGAGGTGGACCTGACCACCCAGTGGGGCGAGAGCGACGGCATCTACGGCCGCGAGCTGACCAATGGCGGGCCGCCCTGGGAGGGCAACCCGATCTGGAAGGACCAGAGCCCGATCACCTATGGCGCACAGTGGAAGACGCCGATGCTGCTGTCGATCGGCGAGCGCGACTATCGGGTCCCGCTGGGCAACACCCTGGAGAACTGGGCGGTGCTGCAGCACCAGAAGGTGCCGAGCCGCCTCTTGGTCTGGCCCGACGCCTGGCACTGGATCACCAAGCCCGAGGACAGCCGCAAGTTCTATTCCGAGGTCGACGCCTGGCTCGGACACTACCTCTACGACCGGACGCTGCCGCCGGTGGGCAAGGCTGGGAACTAGGGCCCGGCGGCTCAGCCCGCCCTGGCGGCGGGAGCCGCCTCGTCCTTCGGAAGGAGGCGCAGCAGCGGCCCCGCCTGCTGCAGGGCTTCCGCCGGCACCATGACGCCGAGTTCGGTGGCGTTGGCCAGGTAGAGGTGGAAGTCGGCGGCGGCCGCCGCCAGCTTGGCGTCGCCGACGGAGAGGGCTGCGGTCTGGAGGACCGCGGCCTGGGCCTTCATGGCGCGCAGCGCCTGGGCCGGGTCGCTGTCGATGGCCAGGACGGCCGACTTGATGATCTTGAGCGCCTGAAGGATGCGCGCGGCGTCCGGGGTCTTGGCGTCGGAGCGACGCTTCAGCGGGCCGGTATAGTCGCCGGAATTGAAGCGGCGCCGGTCGGGACCGATATAGGCGACCGCTTCGATCCAGTCGCGCGGGCGCAGGGTCACCGCCTCGAGCCGGCGCAGGAGATCCCTGGCGGTATAGGGCTTGCGCAGGAACTCGTGCACGCCGGCGTCGCGCGCGGCGAGGATTCCTCCGGCGGTGGCGGTCGCCGTCATGACGATGATCGGCGCCTGGCGGCAGTTCAGGTGGCTGCGGCGGATCTCACGGGCGAAAGCGACGCCGTCGACGCCTTCGCCGCTGAGCTCGCAGAAGATGATCTGGGGGTCGACCTGCTCGGCCACGACCACGCCCTTGGCGTTGCTGGTCGCCGTGTAGATCTGGCTCTGGGTTATGTTTCGCATCAACTCGCCCAGCATGCGCGCACTCGCGGCGCTGGGGTCGACCACCAGCACCTTCTGCAGCATGGGAGCCATGCGCTGAGCGAGCTTGTGATCGTCGTTGAACACGGCGTCTCCGGGGCGAGATTCGACCCCGGAGACTACAGGCCGGACGGTAAAGATCGCCTTACGTCCGAGGGCTTGTGTCAGTCCTGAAACGGATCGCGCACCATGATGGTGTCGTCGCGCTGCGGGCTGGTGGAGACCATGGCGGCGGGCGCGCCGATCAGCTCCTCCACCCGGCGCACATACTTCACCGCATTGGCCGGCAGGTCCTTCCACGACGTGGCGCCGGCCGTGCTCTCGCTCCAGCCTTCCAGCTCTTCGTAGACCGGCTCCAGGGCCGATTGGTCCTTCAAGCCGGCCGGGAGGTGGTCGAGGATCTCGCCGCGCAGCCGGTAGCCGACGCAGATCTTCAGCTTGGGCAGGCCGTCGAGGATGTCGAGCTTGGTCAGGGCGATGCCGTCGATGCCGTTCAGCGCCACCGACTGGCGCACCAGCACGGCGTCGAACCAGCCGCAGCGGCGCGGACGGCCGGTGACGACGCCGAACTCCTTGCCCACCGTGCCGAGATGCTGGCCGATCTCGTCGTTGAGCTCGGTCGGGAACGGGCCCTCGCCGACGCGGGTGGTGTAGGCCTTAACGATGCCCAGGATGAAGCCCGGCCCCTTGGGTCCCAGACCCGAGCCCGCGGCGGCCTGGCCGGCCACGGTGTTGGACG
>CAMFIW010000101.1 GCA_945952355.1 uncultured Phenylobacterium sp.
GGACAGGCCCTGCACCGCGAGACGGCGCGGCTGTCGACGCGCGGCGCGGTGCGTAACGTGACCGGCTCCGGCCACTACATCGAACTCGACGCGCCGCAGGCCGTCATCGAGGCCGTGCGCGAGGTGATCGCCACTTCGGCGGCCAAATAGCCCCGCGCGCCATGTCCCAGTCCCCTGCCCCGCCGAGCTTGTCGCTGCATGGCCGCAGCAGTTCGCACTTCACACGTCTGGTGCGGATCGTCGCCCTGGAGGTCGGGCTCGACCTGGCCTTCCATCCCGTCATCGACCTGACCGGCCTGGCCTCCGCGGACTATGGCGGCCACCCCGCCCTGAAGACGCCGATGTTGACCATCGGCGAGGACGCGGTCTTCGGCGCGGAGAACGTCTGCCGGCGGCTGGCCCTTGCCGCCACGAGCGGCGTCAGCATCACCTGGACCGAGCAGTTGAGGTGGCTGGAACTGCGCAACGCCCAGGAGTTGGTCTGGCAGGCGATGGCGACAGAAACCCAGCTGGTGTTCGGCGTGCAACTGGCTGGGCTGCCTTCGGACAACGTCTATTTCGCCAAGGCGAGGGCCGGCCTGACCGCAACCCTGGACTGGCTGGAGGCGCGGATGCCGAGACTGTTGCGCCGCCTTCCGCGTCGAGACCTCAGCGTGTTCGAAGTCTCACTGTTCTGCCTGCTCGAACACCTTGAATTCCGCGCGACCTCGGACGGCGCGGAGCGGCCCAACCTGAAGCGCTTCGCCGAGGCGTTCCGGCTCAGGCCGTCCGCGGTCGCGACGGCCTACGCTTTCGACAGGGCTTGATCGGCGGGCGAAACAGGGGATCAGGCCTCATCGCACATGACGGCGCGCGCAGCGGGCTGGGCAAGCATGCGGCCATGGTGGGCTTGAAGCGCTGGCCAGGGGCCAAGACCGGTGGCGACTGGGAGGGACCGGTCGAGGATGGTCGCGAGGTGGGCGTCGGCTGAACGCCCTAGCCCCGCTTCGGGCGGCGGACCGCGCGGAGCTTGCCGCTCTCGCCGCCGCCGCAGAAGAAGCGCCCGGCGCCGTCGGACTCCAGGCCCGACACCATTGTTCCGGGCGGCATGTCGATGCGCTCCAGCACCTTTCCGTCCGTCGGATCGATGCGCCGCAAGTCGCTGTCGTCGCCCTCCCAGGTGCCGTGCCAGAGCTCGTCGTCGACCCAGGTGACGCCGGTGACGAAGCGGTTGGACTGCAGGGTGCGAAGGATCTCACCGGTGTCGGGATCGACCTGGTGGATCTTGCGGGCGCGGTATTCGCCGACCCAGAGCGGGGCGGCCGGCCGGGCCATGCCGTAATCTCCTCCGCCGCGCGGGGCGGGGATGGAGGCCACGACCTTGCCGCTCTGCGGGTCGATCTTCTGGATGCGGTTCTCGGCGATCTGGAAGATGTGGCGGCCGTCATAGGCCGTGCCGGCATATGCGGGGACCTCGAGGGTTCGGACCGTCTCGCCGCTGTCGGGATCAAGGCAATTCAGGCGGTCGCCGGAGGCGAACCAGACGTTCTCGCCGTCATGGGTGACGCCATGGACGGCCTCGACACCCGGGAATGGACCATACTCGCGAATGATGTCGGCGGCGGACCTCTTCATGGCCGCGAGCCTAGCCTCCTGGGAGCGGCTGCGGGAGTAACAAGGTCGTCGTGAATCCGACGACCGGCGGGGTGAGCCAGCGGCGCGCGCGGCCACGGCCGAAGGCCTCGACCTTGCCGGCGGCGGCCAGGACGTCGAGGGCGCGCTGGACGTTGCGCTGGCTGACGCCGAGCGCCAGGGCCAAGGCCGAGCTTGACCAGGACTCGCCGTCGGACAGCAGCGCGAGCACGTCGGCGTGCCGCTCGTCGATCGGGCGGGCAAGGACCGCGACCCCGGCCGTGGAGCGGGGCGCGAGCGCGAAGCCGAGAGGCGTGGCGTAGATCTCGGATAGACCCTGTAGCTCGGCGCGAAGGCGGCCGACCTCGACCCGCAGGCGCGCCCGATGGGACTCGTCGGCGCTGCGCGCACCGAAGGCGCGGGCCAGCAGGATGTCGCGGGACACGTCGCGGGGCCACGCTTCGGCCAGGGCGCGGGCGATGGCGAACAGCACCGGGCGGGTGGCGAGGGAGACCTCTCCGTCCGCGTCGCGCACCACATGGCGGCAAGCGTCGACCACCAGCAGGTCCGACGCGTGCAGGGCCTCGACATCGGCGAGGCGCATGAGGCGCTCCTCGCCGCTGGCGACCAGGCGGGCGGCGGGGACGGCGAGCGCCTGGGCGGCCATGTCGATCTCGGCGGTCAGGGCCGGGATCCGAGCCTCGCGGGCGGCGGCCCCGGCCCGCTTCAGAGCGGCGCGGGCCGAGGCTGTGCGCAGGCGGCGGAGTGCGATGCCGGCGGCCGCCAGATCGTGCCATGCGCGGGTGGCGGGGCCGAACGGGGCGGGATCGAGCTCCGCCAGGGCCTGCTCGGCTTCATCGAGGCGCCCGAGCAGCAGGAGTTTGCGCACCTTCAGATGTCGGGCGTGAGCGGCATTGGCGCGGTCGCCCCGCGACTCCAGCGTGGCGCCGGCGGCGTCGAGGGCCTTGTCATCCCAGGCCAGGTCGCGGGCGGCGAAGGCGATCTCGGCCTCGGCCACCACGCAGCGGGCGCGGGCCACCGCCTCGCGCGGGCCGAAGGCGCGGGCGGCGCGGCGCACCAGAAGGCGGGCGCGGTCGAGGTCTCCCAGCTGCGCCATGGCGATGCCGCGCAACGCCAGAGCCGGGGCGTCGACGCGCAGTGCGAGCCGGTTCAGCGCGCCCAGCGGGTCGCCGGTGGCGAGGGCCCGGCCGGCGGCGGCGATCAGGGCGTCCACGGAAATCCCGCCAAACTTGTCACTCCCTTTTGTCGGCGGCCCGGCGCGAGAACCGTCCTGTGAAGAGCCGCGCGACGCTCCCAAGCCGCGCCGCCCCGTATGTGGAGACTGCGACGACCATGACCACCCCGACAATGAAGACTCCGCCCGTCGTCTCGCGCGAGGACTGGGCCGCCGCGCATCAGGCGATGCTCGTCAAGGAGAAGGAATTCACCCACGCCCGCGACCGGCTGGCCGCTGAGCGCCGCCGGATGCCTTGGCTGGCGGTGGACAAGACCTACCGGTTCGAGACCGCTGACGGGCCGAAGAGCCTGGTCGAGATTTTCGAAGGCCGCAGCCAACTCATCGTCTACCGCGCCTTCTTCGAACCCGGCGTCTTCGGCTGGCCGGACAACGCCTGCCGCGGCTGTTCGATGGTGGCCGACCAGGTGGCGCACACCGCCCACCTGAACACCCGCGACACCACCCTGGTCTTCGCCTCACGCGCGTCTCAGGTCGATATCGCGCGGCTGAAGGCGGCCAAGGGCTGGTCCATGCCCTGGCACACCATCACCGACGATTTCGACGCCGACTTCGACGTGCCGGAGTGGCACGGCACCAACGTCTTCATCCGGAGCGGCGAGCAGGTCTACCGGACCTATTTCATCAAGAGCCGTGGCGACGAGGCGATGGGGAGCACCTGGAGCTATCTCGACATCACGCCGCTCGGCCGCCAGGAAGTGTGGGAGGATTCGCCTGCGGGCTATCCGCAAACCGCCCCCTACCGGTGGTGGAACTGGCACGACGCCTACGACCCGTCCAAGCCGGACGTGGCCTGGGGTTCGGTGCTGGACGAGGCGCTGGGCGCCCTCGGCCTCGACAAGGCCTGACGCGGCGTGGCCGGCGATCGCGACGCCCTCCGCGGCTTCGTCGCTGTCTCGGCGGCGGTGTTCGCCGCCGGCGTCGCGGCGACCGCGCTCGCCGCGACCTCGATGCAAGCCATGGCCGGCACACCGATGCCTGGCGGGTGGATCCTGCCTTCGGCCTGGACGCCGATGTGCGGCCAATCGTGGGCCGCCACGGCCTGGGGGTTCCTCGGCATGTGGACGGCGATGACGGCGGCGATGATGTCGCCGTCCTTCGCACCGGCGCTGTGGCGTTGGCGACAGGCCGTCGATCGGACCGGAGCCCTCGGGCCGGACCGGCTGGCGGCCCTGGCGGGCCTCGGCTACTTCACCGCCTGGATTCTGATCGGGGCGGCGATCTTCCCGCTGGGCGCGGCCCTGGCCGCCGCCGCGAGGCGATGGCCGGACCTGGCCCGCGCCGCGCCTTTGGCGGGCGGGTTGGTGGTGCTGTTCGCCGGCGCGGCGCAGTTCACCCGCTGGAAGGCCAGCCGCCTCGCTTGCTGCCGCGCACCCACCCACCATACGGCGACGCATGCCAACACAGCCCTGCGACGAGGCCTCGCCTTGGGGTTCGATTGCGGTGCTTGCTGCGCCGGGCCGACGGCCGTCCTTCTGGTGGTCGGCATGATGGACCTGCGGGCCATGGCCGCCGTAACGCTCGCCATAACCCTGGAGCGCCTGGCGCCCCGTGGGGAGCGTTTCGCCCAGGCCAGCGGCGCGGTCGCCGTGGTCGTCGGGCTCGCGATGATGGTGCGGGCGGCGGCCTAGTCGGCGGCCATCTCGTGGGCGGCCGGAGGCAGGGGCGGCGCGGGCTTGAGGATCAGGATCAGGGGCAGCAGGAAGAGCACGCCCAGCGCCATCCAGGCGAAGACCACGTCATAGGCGACCATGGCGCCCTGGCGGGTGATCTCGCCGTTCAGCACCGACAGGCCGGCGGGCGTCGATGGGTTCATGAAGGACGGCAAGGCCCAGCGGATCACCGGGTTGGACGGGTCGATGCGCTCGGCCAGGCGGGCGTGGACCAGCGCGCTGTCGCGGATCACCGCGGCCTGCACCACCGAGATGCCGAGGCTGGAGCCCAGGCTGCGGGCCATGGTGGCGACGATCGTGCCCTCGGTGCGGTGGATCGGCGACAGGGTGGCGTAGGACAGCATGTTCAGCGGCGCGAAAAGCAGGCCGGTGCCGAGCCCCTGGACGAAGCCCGCGACCATGATCGGCTCGGCGGTCATCGACAGGTCGAACTTGCACATCTGCCAGAGCGCCAGGGTCGAGAGGATCACCCCGATCACCAGGACGCGCCGCGCCCCGACCCGGATCATCAGGGTCGGCACGGCCAGGAAGGCGATGAGCGAACCGACGCCGCGGGTCATGCTGGCCCAACCGGCCTGGAGGGCCGAATAGCCCAGGAGGTTCTGCATGAAGGACGGCAGGAGCGCGCTGGTCGAGAACAGGATCACGCCGACGAACAGGCCGAAGGTGGTGCCGGTGACGTAGTTGGCGTCCTTGGCCAGGTTGCGGTGGAAGAACGGGTGCTCGGCCGTCATGGTCTGCATGACGAACATCCAGAGCCCGCCGCCCGCCAGCAGGGCGTAGATCCATATCTCCTTGGAATCGAACCAGTCCTGGCCCGGTCCGCGGTCGAGCATGAGCTGCAGCGCGCCGATGAAGGTGATCAGCGTGCCGAAGCCCAGGAAGTCGAACGGTCTCTGCCGCCCGCCTGGGTCGGCGTCCATGAAGGTCCAGCAGCCGAGGAAGGCCAGGATGCCGATCGGCAGATTGATGAAGAACACCCAGCGCCAGGAGAGGCTCTCGGTAAGCCAGCCGCCGAGGGTCGGGCCGACGATTGGCCCGAGGATCACCGCTGCGCTCCACAGGCTCATCACCCGCGGGATCATCCGTGGCGGGTACATGTCGAGCATCGCCGTCTGGCTGAGCGGCATGAGCGAGGCGCCGGCTATGCCCTGCAGCAGGCGGAAGATCACGATCTCGGGCAGGCTGGTGGCCAGGCCGCAGAGCACCGAGGCCAGGGTGAAGCCGCCGATCGAGACCAGGAACATGGTCTTGCGGCCGATCTTCTCCGACAGCCAGCCGGACAGCGGCAGCATGATCGCCGTGGCGATGATGTAGCTGGTCAGGACCCAGGTGATCTGGTCCTGGGCGGCGGAGACGCTGCCCTGGATGTGCGGCAGGGCCACGTTGGCGATGGTCGAATCCAGGGTGTTCATCAGCGTGGCCAGCATCAGGGCCCCGGTGATGGGAATCCGGTTCTCGATATCCTTCGCTGACGCCATGCCCCGGGCCGCCCCCCTCGCGACCGAACGCGAAGGTTAGCGGCTTGCCCTCGCGGACGCCAAGGTCTTGCGGGCGCGGCCGATCAGCCGCCCATCTGCTTTGGGTCGTAGAAGAAGGTCTCTTCCGCCACCTGCTCGCCGCGCCAAGTCTGCCAGGCGATCTCCTCGAAGCCGCCGACCACCCGGCCCCCCTTGTGGAATTCGAACTTCCAGCGGATCGCGACCTGGTCGCCGGTGATCGCGGCCTGGCCGATTCGCGCCGCGGCGATACGGTCGAAGCGTCCCATCATCCGCGCCTCGTGGGTCACCAGCCGGTCGCGTCCGACGCGGGGCTCGTCCTGGTTCTCCCGCATCGAGGCGTCCGCCGCATAGAATCGCTCGATGGCGCCCACATAGTCGCCGGCTTCAACCGTGGACATGAAGGCTTCGACGATGGCGGGACTGGGCATGGGTCGCTCCGGAGACAAAAACAGACCAATAGTCGGTATTTACCGACCATGAGCCGGTAAGTCAATTGGACGGGCCGGCCCGCCTTGCTAGATTGGTGGGATGGCGACACAGGCGGAACGGCGCGCGCAGACGCGGGGGGCGATCCTGACGGCGGCCCGGACCCTGTTCGGAGACCAGGGCTTCGCCGCGACCCCGATGGACCAGATCGCCCAGGCGAGCGGTGTGGCCAAGGGCGCCGTCTACCACCACTTCCCGTCCAAGGAGGCCGTGTTCGAAGCGGTGTTCGAAGTCGTCGGGCTGGAGGTCGAGGCCACGGTCAGGGCCGCCGCGTCCGAGGCGCGGGACGTGCTGGCCTCGATGGCGGCCGGCACGCGGACCTATTTCGCGGTCTGCTCGAACGGGCCGATCGGGCGCATCATGCTGAAGGACGGCCCGGCCGTGCTGGGCTGGACCAGGTGGCGCGAGATCGACGCCCAACACTTCGGCGGAGGGATCGAGAGCGTGGTGGCGGCAGCCATGCGCCAAGGTCTGATCCGCGAGCAGCCGGTCGAGCCCTTGGCGCGGTTGATACTGGGGGCGGTGACCGAGGCGGCCATGGCGTGCGGGGCGGCGGACGATCCCCCAGCGGCCGCGCAGAGCTATGCGCAGGCGTTCGAAGCGCTGTTGGACGGGCTGCGGACGGGTTAGTGTCGGCCCCACATTGGGGACATTGGGAGGCAGGGGTGGCCCGCTATCAGAGCATCTTGGAGACCGTCGGCCGCACGCCGGTGGTGCGCATCAACCGCCTGGCGCCGGAGGGCGTGAACCTGTGGGTGAAGGTCGAGGCCTTCAATCCGCTGGGCTCGGTGAAGGACCGCCTGGCGCTCGGCGTGATCGAGGCCGCCGAGAAGAGCGGCGAGCTGAAGCCCGGCCAGACGGTGATCGAGGCGACCAGCGGCAATACCGGCATCGGCCTGGCCATGGTCTGCGCGGCCAAGGGCTATCCGCTGGTGGTGACCATGGCTGAGAGCTTCTCCATCGAGCGGCGCAAGCTGATGCGTTTCCTGGGCGCCAAGGTGGTGCTGACCCCGGCGGCCCTGCGCGCCACCGGCATGATCGAGAAGACCAAGGAGCTGGCGGCGGCCCACGGCTGGTTCATGACCCGCCAGTTCGAGAACGAAGCCAATCCGGACATGCACTCGAAGACCACGGCGGTGGAGATCCTGGAGGATTTCCCTGACGGGTCGCTGGACTACTGGGTGACCGGCTACGGCACGGGCGGGACGCTGAAGGGCGTGGCGCGCGTGCTGGCGCAGAAGAGCCCGAAGACCAAGATCGTGGTCTGCGAGCCGCAGGACGCCCAACTGCTGGGCAGCGGAGAGAGCCAAGCGCGCAACGCCGACGGCACGCCGGCCGCCGGGCACCCGGCCTGGAAGCCGCACCCTATGCAGGGCTGGACGCCGGACTTCATCCCGAAGATCACCGGCGAGGCGGTGAGCGACGGCCTGGTCGGCAAGATCCTGCCGATCGCCGGGCCCGAGGCGATGAAGC
>CAMFIW010000102.1 GCA_945952355.1 uncultured Phenylobacterium sp.
GCCCTGGGCCGCGCACTCTTTGCGATCGCCGCCGCGCCGTCGTCGCCAGAGGAGGGCGCGGCGGGGGCGGCCCAGTTCACCTGGCTGATGATTCCCCTCGCCGCGGCCTTCCTGCTCGGCCTGCTGCTTCTGCTGCAGAGCCGCAAGGCGGACGCCGCCCAGCAGGCGTTCCTTGAGTCGGAGGAACGCTTCCGGCTGGCCGTCGAGGCCGCACGCTGCGGGATTTGGGAGTGGGACCTCGTCGAGGACAAGATGTTCATGTCCGACGTCACCGGCGCGATCTTCGGATGGGGTGGCGGCGGGGTGGTCGAGGGCCGCCAGGTCCTGGACCGCGTTGCGCCGGAGCATCGGGATCGCCTGCGCCAAGCCCTGGAGACCGCCGCCACCTACGGCGGTTTCGACGTTTCGTTTCGAGTGCCCAATCCACAGGGTGGCCGGCCCATCTGGCTGGATGCCCGTGGCCAGGCGTTCGGAGCCGGCGGCGGCCACTACACGCGCATCATCGGCGTCGCCCTCGACGTCACCGAGGAACGCATGGCCCAGGCCCGCGCCCAGGCCGCCGAGAACCGGTTGCGCGACGCCATCGAGAGCGTGTCCGAAGCCTTCGTGCTCTGGGACCGCCAGGGCCGCTTGCTGCTCTGCAATCAGAACTACCGCACCTTCTTCTCTCTGGAAGCCCGCCTCCTCAAGCCCGGCGCCAGCTACAAGCAGGTCACCCGATTCGCCCAACTCGCGATCCGCCAGGAGGGGCCCTCCCCCGATGGCAAGCGTGGCGTACGGGAGGCCGAACTCAACGACGGCCGCTGGATCCAGATCTCCGAGCGGCGCACAGCGGAGGGCGGTCTGGTCATGACCGCCGCCGACATCACCGCTATCAAGACCCAAGAGGAGGCCCGCCGCCTCAACGAGGAACAGCTGCAAAAGGCGGTCGACAATCTCGAACGCAGCCAGGAACAGCTCTCGGAACTGGCCCGCAAGTACGAGACCGAGAAGGTGAAGGCGGAATCGGCCAACCGCGCCAAGAGCGAGTTCCTGGCCAATATGAGCCACGAGCTTCGCACCCCGCTCAACGCCATCAACGGCTTCTCGGAGATCATGGTCCAGGAGATGTTCGGCCCGCTCGGGGACGCCCGCTACAAGGGCTATTCCCAGGACATCCTGTCGTCCGGTCAACACCTGCTCGCCCTGATCAACGACATCCTCGACATGTCGAAGATCGAGGCCGGCAAGATGAACCTGAAGTTCGAGCCTATCCTGATCGAGGACGTCGCAGAGGACGCTGTGCGCCTGGTGCGCAACCGCGCCGAGACCGCCGGCCAGGCCCTGGCGATCGACTTCCCCGCCGACCTGCCCGAGATCGAGGCCGACTACCGGGCGATCAAGCAGGTCCTGCTGAACCTCCTCTCCAACGCGATCAAGTTCACGCCCCGCGGTGGCCGCATCACCGTCCTCGCCGAACCGCGTCACGACCCCCTGGGCGACCGCCTGCGGATCGCCGTTCGCGACACCGGCATCGGCATCGCCGAGGATGATCTGGCGCGTCTGGCCCGGCCGTTCGAGCAGGTCGAGAGCCAGCACTCCAAGACCACCCAGGGCACGGGGCTGGGCCTGGCGCTCACCAAGTCACTCGTCGAGATGCACGGCGGGTCGCTGGAGATGCAGAGCGCGCCCGGTCAGGGCACCACCGTCGCCTTCTCCCTCCCCATCCGCCAGCTTCAGGCCGGCGCGACCAAGATCGTGGCCTAGAGACACCTTGAGCCCCGTTCATCCCGGCCGAGACCGGGACGAGCGCGGAAATCAAGGTTGGGGCGGGCCGTCGGGACCGCCGCCGCGGACCCGACGCAGCAGCCGGGCGCCCGGTGCGCTGCGCGCCAGGCCATCGGCCAGTTCAGCGCGCTCCGCCTGGGGCAGGGTGGCGGCGAACTGAACGATCTTGTCCTCCACCCCGCCCCGCGCCTGCATTTCCAGACTGCGCGCGTCGGCAAGGCTCTTGGCCGTCCCGGCGGCGTCGAAGGGTTCGGCGTTCAGGCCCTCCCAGGCGCGACGCCGCGCCATTCGAGCATCACGCACCTGCTGGGCCACGCCGAGCGCCTGGCCGCGCAGCAAGGCCCGGTAGGCCTGTCGATGCTCGGGCGGCAGGCCATCCGCCGCGGCCCACAGGGGCTGCTGCTGGGCGCCCGGGCGGCCCTGCGGCGTCCCGTGAAGGCGCTGGGCGATCACGAATCCTCCCACCACCGCGCCCACCGCGAACAAGTTCAGGGCCATGGAAACGAAGAGCGCGATGGTCAGGCCGCGGCTGCTCACGTGGCGCTCTCCGCAGGCTCGCCCAGGGCCGGCGCCTCGTAGGCGGTCATGACCGAGCTCACCGGCTCGTCCGACTGGCTGGTCTGGAACGACAGAGCGACCCCAAGCAACAGGCCGGCGGCCGTGGCCGCACAAAGACCAGCGCCCGCCCCCGCCCCGATCACCCAGGTCCAGCGGACCGCGCGGCGAATGGCCTTGGGCGCGGCGGCGATCACCCGCTCGCGCAGGGCGTGGTTCGGGGTTGGCGGCCGCCAGGCGTCAAGCGCGGCGTCGAGGCTCTCGGCACGAGCCAGGATCGCGCGCGCGACCTGCGGCTCCGAGGCCGCGAAGGCCTCTGCGGCCGGGCGCGCGTCGTCCGGCCAACGCGCGATCGCGCCGCCATGCGCCTCGGCCAGCGCCTCGAACCGTTCTCGGGTCATCTCGCCCGTCCTCATGGCTCCACCATATCCGACAATGCGGCGCGCAACGCACGCCGACCGCGTGACAACAGGCTCTCCAGCGCCTCGACACTGATCCCCATCGCCTTCGCCGCCTCGATATTTCCCAGTTCCTGATAGTGGCACAGGGTCACCGCCTCGCGCTGGCGCTCGGGCAGGGCGCGCATGGCTTCGGCCACCCGCAGCCCCACGTCACGCGCCTGCAGGCCGCGGTCCGGCGCCGGTCCCTCGTCGGCGACCTCGGGCGGCTTGTCCGTCGCGACCTCGCGCCGCCGCCGCAGCCTGTCGTAGCAAAGGTTCAGCGCCACCCTGTGCAGCCAGGTGTCGAACTTGGCCGCTCCGGGACGCCAGGACGGCGCCTGGCGCCAGGCGCGGATCATCGCTTCCTGCGCCACGTCCTCGGCCTCTGCGGCCTCCCCAAGCATCCGTCCGGCCAGCGACATCAGCCGCGGCAGCTTCCTGGCGGCGAGCGCGCGGATCGCGGCGGGGTCCCCCTCCGCCACCCGGCTCAGCAACTCCTCGTCAGGATCGCCCGCGCTCAACCTCACCTCGCCTCGGCCCGCCCCCAGGCCTGGCGCGACGGCCCTAGCCGCCCGCGCCGCCACGGCGGTTCTGGCGCATAGTGAGCAGTTCGTCCTCACTGAGCCAGCCATCATGATTGGCGTCCGCGGCGTCGAACCGTCGCTTGGCCGCTGCATCCAATTCGCCGATCGTGAGGAAGCCGTCGTGGTCCGCGTCGTCCTGGGCGAAGCGCCGGGCCACGCGCTCGGCCGCCTCGGGCCCGCCGAACTGGCTCATGCGATCAACCATGACCTGGTACTCGGCCTTGCTGATCCTACCGTCGCGATCGGCGTCCAGGCGCTGGATCATCCGACCACCGCCGGCTCCCGCCTTGAACTCTTCGAAGGTGACCTTGCCGTCGTGGTCTGCGTCCAGGTCCGGCGGCCCGCCGCCGAAGCCGCCCTGGGCCTGGGCGGCGCCAGCGAGCGACACGGCCGCGGAGGCGATGAGGAAGATGCGCGTCATCAGCTGTCCTTTCGACGTTCCGGCGGGGGCGCGGGACCATCAAGGCTTCAACGCCGCGTCCCGCGATGTCCGTCGATCAGGCGCGCACGACGATCTCGTAGGCGGCGCGGGCCTCCCGCCGGGCCTGATCCAGGGCCGCGCGGAGGCTCTTCATGTCGCGAGTTCGACCGGCGCGGGCCAGGATCTGGCGGAATCCCTTGGGCTGCTCGGCCGGATCGTCGTCGTCGGTGAGGGCAAGCTTGAGCAACTGACTGAGGTCCTGCTGCAGGCGCCAGGCGCCCCTCAGGGCTTCGAGCGGCTTGGCGGGCGCCAGCCCGGCGGCCTCGACGCTGTCCAGGGCCTCGGCCGTGTTGGCGCGCAGCGGCCCGCCGGACGCCGCGTGGGCGAGCTGCAGAAATTGGGCGGCGAACTCGATGTCCACCAGTCCGCCGGGCGAGAGCTTCAGGTCCCAATCGCCCTTGGGCGGTCGCTCCCGCTCCATCAGCTCGCGCATCTCGCGCACGTCCTGGGCGGTACGGGCCCGATCGCGCGGCCGGCGCAGGGCGGCCTCGATCGCCGCCTCGGCCTCCGCGGCGAAGGCCGGGCTCGTCGCCCAGGCCACTCGCGCGCGGGTGAGCGCCAGAAGCTCCCAGGTCTCGGCCTCTCGCGTGTAGTAGTCCTCGAAGGCCGCGAAGCTCACCGCCACCGGCCCCTTGGTGCCGGAAGGGCGCAGCTGCATGTCGACCTCGTAGAGTTCGCCCTCCCCGGTCGGCGTCGACAGGGCCGCGATCAGGCGCTGGGTGAAGCGGCCGTAGAAGACCTCGGCGCCCCATTCCTTGAGGCTCGAGGCCGCCGTCGCAGACCGCGCCCGGTAGAGCGTCATCAGGTCGAGGTCGGAGCGGGCGCTCATCTCGCGTGAGCCGCACTTGCCCAGCGCCACCACCGCCACGTCGCCGTCGAAGGCGCCGCCCACCCGCTCGACCTCGGCCAGGGCGACCGGCGCTAGGCTCTCCAGGCAGAGGTCCGCCAGGTCGGCGAAGGCGCGGCCGGCCACCTCCGCCCCCGCCGCCCCGCTCATCACTTGCACGCCGACCCGGAAGGCCTGCTCGCGGTGGACCCGCCGCACCGCGTCCATCGCGCCCTCGAACCCGTCGGCGGCGGCCACCGCGTGGGCCATGGCGTGGCGGTCCTCCTCCATCCGGATAGGCTCGAAGAAGCCGCCATCCAGCATGGCGTCGATCGCCGCCGGCCGCCTTGCCAGCGTCCCGGCCAGGCGCGGCGCATAGGCCATCACCTGCACGATCAGTTCGAACAGGCCAGGCTGGGCTAGGAACAGGGACTGGAGTTGCACGCCGGAGGACAGCCGCCCGAAGAAGGCTGCGAACCGGTCGAACGCCACGTCCGGCGACCCCGTCGCCTGGGCCGCGTCCAGCAGGCGGGGCGCGAGCCTGGTGAACAGTTCCCGCCCCCGCTCGGTGCGCGTTGCGGCGATGTGGCCGTGGTGCCAGCCACGGATGGTCTGGCTGACCCGGCCCGGATGGGAAAAACCCATCCGCGCGAGCGTGGCGAGCGTCTCGGGATCGTCGTCGACGCCCGTGAAGATCAGGCTGCCGAACTTCGACGACAGCTGCTCTTCGTCCGAGAAAAGCTCCCCATAGCGGCGGTTTACGGTCTTGAGCGTCCGTTCGACGGCGGCGTCGAAGCTGCGGATCCGATCGAACCCGGCCAGGGCCGCGACCTTCTTCCGTTCGGTTTCGGAGTCCGGCAAGCGGTGGGTCTGCTCGTCGGCCAGCATCTGCACCCGGTGCTCGAGGCCGCGGAGCACGCGATAGGCCTCCGTGAGGTCAGCGAGCGCCGCGTCGGTCACGTGGCCGGCCGCATTGAGCGCAGCCAGGGCGTCGAGGGTGCGCGGGCTACGGAGGTCCGGATGGCGTCCCCCCAGGATCAACTGCTGGGTCTGGACATAGAACTCGATCTCGCGGATCCCGCCACGCCCGAGCTTCAGGTCCATCCCCTTGGCGCTGAGGCGATCGTCGACCTTGTGGATGTGGATCTGGCGCTTGATCGAGTGGATGTCGGCGATGGCGGCGAAGTCGAGATTCTTGCGCCAGACGAAGGGGACCAACTCCGCGAGAAAGGCCTGGGCGGCGCCGTTGTCGCCTGCACAGGCGCGCGCTTTGATGAACGCCGCCCGCTCCCAGTTCTGGCCGACGCTCTCGTAGTATTCCAGGGCCGCCGGCACGGGCACCGCCGGTGGGGTCGAGCCCGGATCGGGCCGCAGCCGCAGGTCGACGCGGAACACATAGCCGTCTCCCGTCCGGTCCTGCATCAGGTCGGCCAGACGGTGGGTCAGGCGCACCGCGAAGGCCTGGCTCTCAACCCCTTCGACCAGCGGCAGGAGGTCGGGCTCGTAGAAGACCGAGATGTCGATGTCGCTCGAATAGTTCAGCTCGAACGCGCCGTGCTTGCCCATGGCGATGCAGAAGAAGCCCGGGACCGGGCCCGCCGTCCCCTCGCCCATCCGCGCCAGCCGCCCCGCCTCGACCTCGGCGCGCGCCGCGACGGCGAGCGAAGTCTGCAGGGCGGCGTCCGCAAATCGGGTCAGGGCCGAGGTGACGGCGTCCAAGTCCCAGATCCCGCCCAGATCGGCCAGGGCGATCAGCAGGTGGGCCTCGCCCTTTAGTTGCCGAAGACCGGGCTTGGCGGTTTCGATATCGGTCGCGGCCAGGTCGCGGGTGCGGTCCAGCAAGGTCTCGAAACGGGCCTCCGGGTCGGCCACCAGCAGGTCCCGCAGTCGTGCGGGGTCGCGACGCGCCAGGCCAGCCAGATAGCCCGACGCCGCGAAGACCGGAGCCAGGGCGGGCCAAGCCTGCTCCAGCAAGGGCGCCCAGCCACCGGCCTCCGCCCGCATGACCAGGACGTCCAGGGCGCGCTCGGCGGCCTTCGGATCGACCATCGGCCCGCAAGGTTTAAGCCTGTCGATCAGCGGGCTCATGCGGCGCGCGGCAGGACCAGGGCCACCCGCAGGCCCGGTCCGATCTCGCCCACCTTGCCCGGCCCTTCGGCAAGCTCAAGACGCCCGCCGTGCGCCTCGGCCACCGCCGCCACCAGCGAGAGTCCCAGGCCGGAGCCCGGTTCGTTGCGGCTGTTCTCCAGGCGCACGAAGCGTTCGACCACGCGGGCGCGGTCCTCCTCGGGCACGCCCGGCCCGGTGTCGGTGACCGAGAACTCCACCTCCCCCGAAGAGCGCCGCCGGACCCGCAGCATGATCGCACCGCCTGCGGGCGTGTATTTCACCGCGTTGTCGAGCAGGTTGGACAAGGCCTGGGCCAAGAATTCCTGGTTGCCCCGGATCGTCAGGTCCGGGACCAGCTCGGCCTTGAAATCGATCTCCTTGTCCTCGCACAGGGGCTCGTAGAGCTCGGCGATGTCGGCGCCCAGGGCGGCGGGATCCATCGGGACCGGGTTCGGCGCCTCGCCCGCCGCCTGCAGGCGCGCGATCGCCAGCACCGCCGCGAAGGTCTTCAGCACGCCGTCGGTGTCGGTCACCGCCTGGTCGAGGGCCTCCTGGGGGTCGGCCTTGCCGGCCTCGACATTGATCGCGGCCGACTCCAGCCGCGCCCGCAGACGGGTCAGGGGTGAGCGCAGGTCGTGGGCGATGGCGTCGCCGGCGTGGCGGTGGCCGGCCATGGACCGCTCCAGGCGGTCCAGCATCTCGTTCAGGCCCTCGGCCAACTCGTCGAATTCGTCACGCGCGCCGCGCACCCGTGCGCGAGCCGCCAGGTCGCCGTTGCGCACCGCTGTCACGACGTCGGTCAGGCTGGCCATCGACCGTGAGACGTTGCGGCTGACCAGCACGCCACCGAGCAGGCCCAGCACGATCACCAGCGCGCCCGCACCCCACAGCGCGCGCACGATCTTCACCACATAGGCCTGGTCCTCGCCGATATCGGCGCCGACGAACAGGATCTCCCCGTCCCTAAGCCGCTCCTGGAATCCGCGCGCCGGATGCTTGATGGGCCGCCCCATCACGTCCAGGTCGGTGACCGAGAAGCTGGTCCAGGAGGGCTGGCCGTTGAACTTCTCGACCGGGCTCTCGGCGATCGAGCCGGAGATCCGTTTTCCGTCCGGCCCCATCAGCAGATAGAGGAACGGCCTCTCGCTCGCCGCCCGTTCGATCAGCGACTGGTTCAGAGCGTCCATGCCGGCGCGGTCGTAGGCGGCCACCAGCGAGCTCATCTCGCGGG
>CAMFIW010000103.1 GCA_945952355.1 uncultured Phenylobacterium sp.
GCCTCCGGTCGATCGAAATGAGCAAGTGATTTCCAGCGAGCCGGCCCGCTCGCCTGAGCCGACCGGCCCGGCCCTGACGCCCCTCGCCAGGCCGCAAGACCTGTCGACCCAGGCGACGAGGTCGCCGTCACGGCCGAATTCGGACCGCCCCATGCAGGGCGAGGAAACCGGCCGCAGCCCGGACGGCGCGCCGACGATGAACGACCGGGCCTACGAGGCGCGCATGCGCGCGTCCTTCGCCGCCTCCCAGGGCCTGCAGGGCCCGCTCGACGGCCATTGGGTGGTCCGCGCCGGCTCGGCGGAGCTCTACGACCTGCAACTGGTCGACAAGAGCTCCGGCGTGCTGGAAGGCGCCTGGCGCGATCCGCGCCGCAAGGCCGCGTCGGACGCGGCGGGCTTTGTCGATGAGATGGTCCGCGACGGGACGAGCCTCACCCTGCGCTTCCATCCAAAGGGCGGAACCGAGATGGTGTCGATCACCCTTGCTCCCGCCGGCTACGGCGCCTGGTCGGGCGAGCTGGTCGAGCAGGGCCAGCGTCGCCAGGTGACCATGAAGCGCGATTAGCCGAGGCCGAGCGCCGCGCGCGCCGCCGCCAGGGCCGCCGCGAGCTGGTCTGCGCCATAGAGCTCCGTTGTTCCCACGCCCCAGACCGGGTCGGGCCAGGCCGGGTCGCCCGGCCGTCGGCCGACCACATGCACATGCAGCTGCGGCGTGACATTGCCCAGGGCGCCGACGTTCAGCTTCTCGACCGAAAAGCCCAGCACGCCGCCGACGGCGCGAACCGCCGCGCCCGCCGCCACCACCTCCTCCATCAGGGCCGCACGCTGATTGGCGCCCAGGTCCTCCAGCTCGCGGGCCGCCGCCACGCGCGGAATCAGGACGATCCAGGGCCAGCGCGTGTCCGCCTGCAGCCGCGCGTGGCACAACGCCAGTTCGCCGAGCGGCTCCGAGGTCGGCAGGAAGGCGGGGGCGATCTCGAACATGCCGCTGGTTTGTCACGGCGCGGCGGCGTCCGCCAGCGCTTGCGGCATTGCAGCATGGCCCCGGCTGGGCTACGGACCCGCCCGACCCTATCTCAAGGCGACAAAACGGGAGTCCCGCCATGGCCAGCAAGAAACCCCTCCGCGTGGCGGTCACCGGCGCCGCCGGCAACATCGGCTACGCCCTGCTGTTCCGTATCGCTTCCGGCCAGATGTTCGGCGCCGACCAGCCGGTGATCCTGCAACTGCTCGAAATCCCGGTCGAAGGCCCGCAGAAGGCGCTGAAGGGCGTCGCCATGGAGCTCGAGGACTGCGCCTTCCCGTTGCTGCAGGACATGGTGCTGACCGGCGAAGCCGACGTCGCCTTCAAGGACGTGAACTGGGCCCTGCTGGTCGGCTCCAAGCCGCGTGGTCCGGGCATGGAGCGCGCCGACCTGCTGAAGGACAACGGCAAGATCTTCATCGCCCAGGGCCAGTCGATCGACAAGGTCGCCGCCGACGACGCCCGCGTCGCCGTTGTGGGCAACCCCTGCAACACCAACGTGATGATCGCCGCCGCCCAGGCCAAGCGCCTGCCGAAGGACCGCTTCACCGCCATGGTGCGCCTGGACGAGAACCGCGGCCGCGCCCTGCTGGCCAAGAAGGCCGGCGTCGCCATCGACGACGTCACCGACCTGTTCATCTACGGCAACCACAGCCCGACCATGTTCGCCGACTTCACCCACGCCAAGATCGGCGGCAAGGACGCCGCCTCGGTCATCGGCGACGAGGCCTGGCTGAAGAACGACTACCTGCCGACGGTGGGCAAGCGCGGCGCGGCGATCATCGAGGCGCGCGGCCTCAGCTCGGCCGCCTCGGCCGCCAACGCCCTGGTCGATCACGTCCGCGACCTCGTCAGCCCCGGCAAGATCCACTCGGTGGCCGTCGAGAGCCAGGGCCGCTACGGCTTCGCCGATGGCGTCTGGGCCGGCATGCCCGTCAAGTCGACCGCCACCGGCTACGAGGTCCTGACCTCGTACGAGATGGACGATTTCGCCAAGTCCAAGATCGCCCTCACCAACGACGAGCTGGTCGGCGAGCGCGACACCGTCAAGGAACTGCTGGGCTAAGACCCACCAAGGAGAGGCGCCTCGATGCTCGGACCGACCCTCGAGACCGAGCGCCTCATCCTGCGTCCGCCGGAGGCCCAGGACTTCGAGCCCTGGGCCGCCTTCGCCGGCGACGAGGAGGCCGCCCGCTATCTGGGCGGCGCACAGGTCCGCGCCGTCGCCTGGCGCGGCATGGCCACCATGACCGGCGCCTGGGTCATGCGCGGCTTCAGCATGTTCAGCGTCATCGAGAAGTCGTCCGGCGAGTGGGTCGGGCGGCTGGGTCCCTGGCAGCCCGACGGCTGGCCGGGAACCGAGGTCGGCTGGGGCATCGCCCGCGAACACTGGGGCAAGGGCTACGCCACCGAGGGCGCGATCGCCACGATCGACTGGGCCTTCGACACCTTCGGCTGGACCGAGGTGATCCACACCATCGACCCGGAAAACGTGAACTCCCAGGCGGTCGCCAAGCGCCTCGGCTCGACGATCCTGCGCCAGGCCCTGATGCCCGCGCCCTTCGTCGACCTGACGCTCGACGTCTGGGGCCAGAGCCGCGAGCAGTGGCGCGCCGGCCGCGAAGCCCTGCGCCGCTAGATCCAGCCGCGCTCGCGCAGTTCTTTGGCGTAGGTGCGGCTGACCGGGACTTCCGAACCGTCCTTCAGGGTCAGGACCGCGCGCCCGTCTCCGCGGCGGGCGTCGGCGATGGCGTCGCGCGCCACCCACCAGGAGCGGTGCACCTGGGCGCCCTCGACGCCCTCCAGCTCGGCGATGGCGTCGGCCAGGCGAAGCAGGATCAGGTCCTGGCCCAGGGAGGTGTGCAGGCGCAAGTAGTGGTCTTCCGCCTCCACGGCCCAAACTTCCGCGCCCCGCAGCTTGAGCGGAAGGCGCTCGAGGAACTTGGGCGCCGCCGGCTCCGACGCCGGGGCCGCGCGGGCCTCCGCCAGCTGGCTGGTGCGCGTGTTCAGGAACACCACCATCAGGGTCATGGCCTGGCAGACCACGAAGGTGGAGGCGATGTAGCTCGGCAGTTCGCGAATGGTCACGGCCCCACGCGACACCAGATGGCTCGAGCCCCAGACCACCAGGCCCATCGGCAGGGTCATCAGCACGCCGGCCACCGCGCCCTGCAGCAGGCGATTGCCGCGGGTCCAGGCCATGCGCACGGCCAGGCGGAACAGCACGATGCCCATGCCGGCCCCGATCCATGAGATCAGCACCACGAAGCCGATGCGCGGGATCAGGGGGATGGCGTTGGAGCCGAAGGCGCCGACATAGGCCAGGAAGGCGCCGATCAGGCCCGAAATCATGAGGCTGCGGCGGACAGCGACCCAGGTGATCGGATCGATCGGCGGGGCGGTCGGTGCGATGGCGGGCTTTTCGCGCGCAGGGGCCGTCATGCGACGCATCCGCCTCTGCGCATCAACCTTTCCGCCTCCAGATCGGGCCACGACCCGGCGGGGCCGCGGTCCGGCCTCGCCCACCCCCTGGAGATAATGGATGTCGCCGGTTTCGCAAACGCCCGCGGTCGAGGCCGGCGAGGCTGAGGTTCGGCGCCTGCGGCGGCGTCCCTGCGACGGATGATGCGGCAAGCGATATCAGGCCCACTTCGGCCACGTTCCGTGTGCTATGGGGCGCTCGGGGGCTTGGCGCGCGCCCGTCGAACCTGCAAACGGTTTCGGCGCCGGATACGCTCCAACTTCCGAATATGCGCCCTTTCCGTGGGCCAGGTGATTCCACCTGACCCCAAAGGGCTCTAAGCAAAGCGTGGAATGCCCGATTACATCTTTCACGATCCGACCGGAAAGCGGGCCCGACGCACGGGCCTGGCGGGTGGCCTGCTGGTCGCCCTCGCCGCCCTGATGGTCGCGGGATTCTTCGCCACCCTGGCGTTCGCCCCCCGCCTGCCGGCCGTGGAACTGCAGGACCCTCGCGTGCTCACGGCCCTGCACCAGGAGACGGCGCATCGCCTGAAGCGCGGCGACAAGCCCGCCTGGACCCGCATCCCGCGCCCGCAGGAACAGGCCAAGGGCCGCTGGGCCACACCGCAGCCGACCGCTCAGAGCCGGCCGTTGACCATCGGCTTCTATGTTTCGTGGGACGACGCCTCGCGCGAATCGCTACGCCGCCATGTCGACAGCCTCGACGTCCTCGCGCCCCAGTGGATCGCCCTGGCCGATTCCAGCGGCCAGGTGAGCGTCACCAACGACGCCCGCGCCGAGGCCATCGTGGCCGAGGCCAAGCACCGGCCCTCCCTGCTTCCGGTGGTCCACAACGCCCAGAACGCGGTGTGGAACGGTCCCATGGCCGACGCCCTGATCCTCGACCCGGCCGCCCGCAAGAAGCTGATCGCCAATCTGCTGAACCTCGCCAACAGTCGCGGCTATTCCGGCTACATGTTCGACCTGGAGAACCTGTCGCCCCGCGCCGCGGCCGCCTATCCGGCCTTCCTGGCCCAGGTGAAGGCGGCGTTCGCCCCGTCCGGCCGCGAAATCTGGCTCACCGCCCCGATCGACGACACCGCCTGGCCGCTGAAGAAACTGCAGGCCGCGGCCGACGTCATCGTGCTGATGGCCTATGACGAGCACTACGGCACCGGCGACCCGGGTCCGCCCGCCAGCCAGGCCTGGTTCCAGACTCATGTCGCGGCGGCCATGGCCGACCTCGACCCGGCCAAGACCGTGCTGGCCCTCGGTTCCTACGGCTACGACTGGGCCCTCGAGTCAAAGTTCCACAAGCAGGCGGCGGCCGGCGCGGTCACCTTCTACGAGGCCACCCAGACCGCCCACGACTCCTCGGCCACCGTCGCCATGGACGAGGCGGCGCTGAACCCGACCTACGCCTACAAGGACGAGACCGGCCGCGACCACTCCGTCTGGTTCCTCGACGCCGCCACCCTCTACAACCAGATCAAGGTCTCCGACGCCTTCCGGCCCATGGGCTACGGCGTCTGGCGCCTGGGGTCGGAGGATCCCGGCATCTGGAAGGTGCTGCCGCACAACTACGGCCAGGTCCAGCCGGTCGACCTGCAGGATATGGTGCCCGGCCAGGATGTCGACTTCGACGGCACCGGCGAGGTGCTGAAGGTCACCGCCACCCCGACTCCCGGCAAGCGCAGCGTCGTGATCGACCAGGCCACGGGCCTTATCTCCGCCGAGACCTACGACGTCCTGCCGACCTCGTACGTGATCCAGCGCTACGGCGCCCACCCCGGCCTGGTCGCGCTCACCTTCGACGACGGCCCGGACGGCCGCTGGACGCCGAAGATCCTCGACATCCTGAAGGAGAAACAGGCGGTCGCCACCTTCTTCGTCATCGGCCAGAACATGGAGCGCTTCCCCGAGCTGGTTCAGCGCGAAGTGCGCGAAGGCCAGATGGTGGGCAGCCACACCTGGACCCATCCGAACATCGCCGAGACCTCCTCGACCCAGGCCAATATCGAGCTCTCCGCCACCCAGCGGCTGTTCGAGACTCTGACGGGCAAGTCCATGCGGCTGTTCCGGCCGCCGTTCTTCGGCGACGCCGAGCCGTCGACCCCGCGTGAAGTCGCGCCGCTCCTGCTCGCACAACAGCAGGGCTATATGACCGTCGGCCTGCGCATCGACCCGGACGACTGGAAGAAGCCCGACGCCGGCCTGATCGTCGAGCGCGTGCTGGACCGCTTGGACGACACGGGGCCGCGCGCTGGCCAGATCGTGCTGCTGCACGATTCCGGTGGCGACCGCAGCCGCACCGTCGCGGCCCTGCCGGTGCTGATCGACCAGCTCCGCGCCCACGGCTACAAGCTGGTCACCGTCGATCAGCTCGCCGGCATGACCCGGGCCCAGGCCCTGCCGCCGACCTCGCGCGCCTCGTTCGAGCTGATGCTCGATCGGATGGGCTTCGGCTTCTTCCACGGCCTTGAGGCGGCGCTTCGCACCTTGTTCATCGTCGCCATCGCCCTCGGCGTGGCCCGCCTTCTGGTGCTGGGCGTGCTTGCCCTGGTGCATCGCATGCGCATCGATGGGCGCACCCCGCCCCTGGCGTTCCCGGACGACGGCCCGATCGTCTCGGTGCTGATCCCGTGCTTCAATGAGGAGAAGGTGATCGCCGCCTCGGTCGCGCGGATCCTGGCCTCGCGCTGGCCGCAGCTCGAAGTGATCGTCCTCGACGACGGCTCCAAGGACGCCACCGCCCAGATCGTGCGCGACGCCTACAAGGAGGAGCCGCGCGTCACGCTGCTCAGCTTCGAGAACGGCGGCAAGGCGCGGGCCCTGAACCGCGGCCTGGAACATGCCAAGGGCGACATCGTGGTGGCGCTCGACGCCGACACCCTGTTCCCGACGGACACGATCGCCAAGCTCGCCCGCTGGTTCCACGATCCCAAGGTGGGCGCCGTGGCCGGCAATGCGATCGTCGGCAACCGCGTGAATATCGTCACGCGCTGGCAAGCCCTGGAATATGTCACGGCCCAGAACCTTGAGCGCCGCGCCCTGGCCGCTCTCGGCGCCGTCACCGTGGTGCCCGGCGCGGTTGGCGCCTGGCGCAAGAAGGCCCTGCTCGATCTCGGCGGCTATCCCCCGGACACCCTGGCCGAGGACCAGGATCTGACGCTGGCGGTCCAGCGCGCCGGCTGGCGGGTCGAGTTCGACCCGGAGGCGCGGGCCTATACCGAGGCGCCCGACACCGTCGCGGGCCTCCTGAAGCAGCGCTATCGCTGGTCCTTCGGCACGCTGCAATGCCTGTGGAAGCACCGCGCCGCCTTGTTCAACCCCAAGCGGCCCGTCCTGGGCTTCGTGGCCCTGCCACAGATCTGGCTGTTTCAGATCCTGCTGACCGCCGTCGCGCCGTTGGTCGACCTTGCCGTGGTCTGGAGCCTGATCACCTCGATCTACGGCGTCATCTCCCACCCTGTGGAATGGCAGCCGGACGACACCTTCCGTTCGCTCTTCTACTGGGCGGCCTTCATCTTCCTCGACCTTTCGGCGGGCGCGCTCGGCATGGCGCTGGAGCGCCGCGCCCCCTGGGCGGATCTCGCCTGGCTGCCGGCTCAGCGCTTCGGCTACCGCCAGCTCATGTACTACGTGGTGATGAAGTCCATCGCTTCGGCGGTGCAGGGCGCCCGGGTCGGATGGGGGCGGCTGGAGCGGCGCGGGAGCGTGGCCATGGAGAACGCGCGCTGAGCAAAGGCGCCGCTACGGAAACCCTCGTTTTCCGGGCCTGACAGCGGTTGCCTACCGTAGCGTCGGCGCCTATAAGCCGCGTCACTCGCCAACGGGGCGAGCCTCCAGACCACGCGTCACCCGACCTCATGAACATCCACGAGCATCAAGCCAAGGCCGTCCTCTCCGAGTTCGGCGTAGCGGTTCCGCGCGGGTACCCCGCCTTCTCCGTCGACGAGGCCGTACAGGCCGCCGAGAAGCTCGGCGGACCGGTCTTCGTCGTGAAGTCCCAGATCCACGCCGGCGGGCGCGGCAAGGGCCGCTTCGAGGGCCTTGGCCCCGACGCCAAGGGCGGCGTCCGGGTGGTCAAGTCGGTCGACGAGGTCAAGGCCAACGCCGCCGAGATGCTCGGCCGCGTGCTGGTGACCCACCAGACCGGGCCCAAGGGCAAGCAGGTCAACCGCCTCTATATCGAAGAGGGCGCGGCGATCGCCAAGGAATTCTACCTGTCCCTGCTGGTGGACCGCGAGACGAGCCGGGTCTCGGTCGTCGCCTCCACCGAAGGCGGCATGGACATCGAGGAGGTCGCCCACTCGACGCCCGAGAAGATCGTCACCTTCTCTATCGATCCGGCGACCTGGGGCTTCCGGTTCCACGGCCGCGCGCTCGCCAAGGCCCTAGGCC
>CAMFIW010000104.1 GCA_945952355.1 uncultured Phenylobacterium sp.
GTCCTGACCCGCGCCGACGGCGACGGCCGGGGCGGCGCGGCGCTCTCCATGCGCGCCGTCACCGGCCTGCCGATCAAGTTCCTCGGCGTGTCCGAGAAGATCGACGGCCTGGACACGTTCGACGCCGCCCGCGTGGCCGGCCGCATCCTGGGCCAGGGCGACGTGGTGGCCCTGGTCGAGAAGGCCGCCCAGGACCTGGACACCGCCAAGGCCGAGGCCATGGCCAAGAAGCTGGCCAAGGGCCAGTTCGACCTGGACATGATGGCCGACCAGTTTCAGCAGATGAAACGCATGGGCGGGATGGAAGGCCTGATGGGCTTCCTGCCGGGCGTGCAGAAGATCAAGAAGCAGATGGCCGAGGCCAACGTCTCGGACAAGATGCTCGACCGCCAGGCGGCGATCATCTCCTCGATGACCAAGCTGGAGCGCAAGAAGCCCGACGTGCTGCAGGCCTCGCGCAAGCGCCGCATCGCGGCCGGCGCCGGGGTCGAGGTGGCCGAGGTCAACCGGCTGCTCAAGCAGCACCGCCAGATGGCCGACGCCTTCAAGATGATGAGCCGCGACGGCGGCAAGGGCTTCGCACGCATGGCCCAGATGATGGGCGGCGGCGGTGGCGGCATGGACCGGCTGAAGTCGCTCGGCGGCGGCAAGCTGCCCGCGCCCGACGAAAAGCAGCTCGAAGAACTCGGCAAGCTCGCCTCGCAACAGGGCGGCGGCCTCCCCAACCTCCCGGGCCTCGGCGGCCCTGGGGCTCCGAAACTGCCGGGCCTGGGAAACCTCCCGCCCGGCTTCAATCCCTTCAAGAAGAACTAGGACTAAGGACGACCTGCAATGCTGAAGATCCGCCTCGCCCGTGGCGGCGCCAAGAAGCGCCCCTACTACTCGATCGTCATCGCCGACAGCCACTCGCCGCGCGACGGCCGCTTCATCGAGAAGGTCGGCGCCCACAACCCGCTGCTCAAGAAGGACGACCCGAACCGCACGACCCTGAAGGTCGAGCGCATTCAGGAGTGGCTGTCCAAGGGCGCCCAGCCGACCGACCGCGTCGCGCGCTTCCTGGCCGCCGAAGGCCTGGTGAAGTGGGAACACGGCAACAACCCGAAGAAGGCCGAGCCGGGCCGCAAGGCCAAGGAACGCGCTGAAGAGCGCGCCCAGAAGGAAGCCGACGCCAAGGCCGCCGCCGAGGAAGCCGCCGCCGCTCCGGCGCCGGAACCCGAAGCCGCTCCGGCTGAAGAACCGGCCGCCGCGGAGGCCCCGGCCGAGGAAGCTCCGGCTGCTGAGGCTCCGGCCGAAGAAGCCCCGGCCGCCGAAGCCTCGGAAGGCTGAAGCCCGATGCTGCGGGGAGGCGTGCGCGCGTGAGCGACGAGCTCCTCCTCGTGGCCCAGATCGGCGGCGCGCACGGCGTGCGCGGCGAGGTGCGGATCACCGCCTTCACCGCCGATCCCATGTCGCTGGCGGACTACAAGACCCTGGTCCGCCAGGATGGCTCGGCGGGGGTGACCATCACCTCCGCGCGGCCCGCCAAGGCCGGCATCGTGGCCCGCCTGAAGGGCGTCGCCGACCGCAACGCCGCCGAGGCCCTGCGCGGCCTCAAGCTCTTCCTCCCGCGCGCGGTCCTGCCGCCCCCCGAGGACGAGGACGAATTCTATCTCGCCGACCTGATCGGGCTCGCCGTCGAGACCGCGGACGGCAAGACCTTGGGTCGCGTCAAGTCCGTGCAGGACTTCGGCGCCGGCGACCTGCTGGAGATCCAGCCGCCGCAGGGGCCGACCTGGTGGCTGCCCTTCACCCGCGAGGCAGTTCCCGAGGTGAAGATCGCCGAACGTCGGATCGTCGCCGCGCCGCCCGGCGTGATCGAGGCCGATCCGAACGAGGGCCGCGACGAGGCCTGACGCCCCTGGCGTCGCCGGCCGCCTCGCCTATCTTGGAGAAACACTCGCTCCAGGAAGGCGGCCACCATGACCACCCTGAACAACCGGCCCAACACCGCCGTCCTGGTGATCGACGTCCAGAACAAGGTCGTCGAGAAGGCGCACGACCGCGATGCGGTGGTGGCCAACATCAACCGGGTGGTCGACTGCGCGCGGCGCGACGAGGTCCCCGTGATCTGGATTCAGCACGTCAGCGAGCAACTGCCGCAAGGCGACGAGGCCTGGAAGATCGTGCCGGAGCTGACGCCCGCGGCGGGAGAGCCGGTCGTCCAGAAGCGCTATCCCGACAGCTTCGAGGACACCGGCCTGGAAGACCTGCTGTCCGGCCTCGGCGTCGGGCGGCTGGTGGTCACCGGCGCCCAGACCGACGCCTGCGTGCGCTCGACCCTGCACGGCGGAATGGTCAGGGGCTATGATGTGATCCTGGTCAAGGACGCCCACACCACCGAGGACCTCTCGGCCTATGGCGCGCCGCCGCCCGGCGAGGTGATCGCCCACACCAATCTCTACTGGGCCTACCAGACCGCCCCCGGCCGCAAGGCCGGCGCCGTCGAGGCCGGCAAGGTCGACTTCACCCCCACCGCCTGAAGACCTGTCCGGACCGCCTTCGACGCCTCTTCGCATAGCTATACATTTTCGCATGGCGTACGTTGTAAAATTAATCTGTACATCGCTCAGATAATAGCTATCTTAGCACTGTCCAGATGGACATGCCCCTCGGGGCCCAACAACGGAGAGACCCAAATGACTGCTTTCAATCACGTCTTCGACACGACCGTCGCCGTCGCCTTCGTCGCGCTCAGCCTGATGCTGGCCGGCGCCACCGCCATCCTCGGCGCCTAAGTGTCCCGCGAAACCGCCCCGCTCGCCTGAAGATCGCCGCGCGATCGCGAGCGGGCCGGCCGCGGTCGCGCCGCCTCATCAATTGGCTGAAATCGGCCGCCGCGCACCCGCCCGGCGGCTTTGCTATTTGTCCTTGCGCATCCGGATCAGGCCCTCCTGGGCGACGCTCGCCACCAGGGTCCCGTCCTGTGCATAGACCGATCCGCGGATGAAGCCCCGCCCGCCCGAGGCGCTGGGGCTATCCTGCTGGTACAGGTGCCATTCGTTGAAATCGACCGGCTTGTGGAACCACATGGCGTGGTCGAGGCTCGCCGACTGGAAGCCGCGCGTTTGCCATTGCACCCGATGCGGCCGCATGGCGGTCGACAGCAGGTTCATGTCAGAGGCATAGGCCAGGACCACCTGCTGCATGTGCTGGTCATCGCCGATCGGCGCGCGGGCGCGGAACCAGACCTGGCTCTCCGGCTCGCGCGCGGCGGGGCGATCCGTGCTGCGATCGAAGATGCTGGCGCCGTCCACGGGACGCATCTCGATCGGTCGCGGGCGCATCATCCACTTGCGCTGCTCTTCCGGCATCTTTTCGATGACCGCCTTCATGGCCTCGGCCTCGGTCGGCAAATCCTCGGGGCGCGCGACCTTCAGCATTTCGGCCTGGTGCTCGAAGCCCTCCTCGTGGGCCATGAACGAGGCGGCGAGATTGAAGATCTGCTGGCCATGCTGGATCGCCACCACGCGGCGGGTGGTGAACGAGCCGCCGTCGCGCGAGCGGTCGACCTCGAAGACGATCGGCACGCGCGGGTCGCCCGGGCGGATGAAGTAACAGTGCAGCGAGTGGCAAATGCGGTCCTCGACCGTCTCGTAGGCCGCCAGCAGCGACTGTGCGATCACCTGCCCGCCGAAGATCCGCCCGGGACCGTCGTCGGGCGAGACGCCGCGGAACAGGTTCACTTCGAGCCGCTCCAGGGCGAGGGTCTCGACGAGGTTCTCGGGCGTTTCCATAGGGGATCTCGAAATGCTGCAACTGCGAAAACGCCGGGCTTAAGCCCAAGCCGGCCCTGCGGCAAGGCGGCCGATGCGCCCGCCTGGACTCGAAAAACCGGCCACATTGGTTCAAAAGCCAGCCATGTCCTTCGACGCGACCGTGCTGACCATGTTCCCCGAGGCCTTCCCGGGTCCACTGGGCGTCTCCCTGATCGGGACGGCCTGGCGCGAGCAGGGACTCTGGTCCTTGGAAACACTGGACATTCGCGCCTTTTCCAAGGATAAGCGCGGCTTCCTCGACGACACCCCCGCGGGTGGCGGTCCGGGGCAAGTGATGCGAGCGGACGTCATCGCGGCTGCGCTGGACAGCGTGGACCTGCGGGGACGGCCGCTTTTGTACATGAGCGCACGGGGTCGGCCCCTGACCCAGGCGCGGGCGAGTGCGTGGGCGAAGGGCCCGGGACTGATCGTTCTGGCCGGTCGCTTCGAAGGGGTGGACCAGCGGGTGCTCGACGCCCGGGGGTTCGAGGAGGTCTCGGTCGGAGACGCGGTCCTCGCCGGTGGCGAGGCGGCGGCGATGGTCGCGATCGAAGCGTGCGTTCGGCTGGTGCCAGGCGTTCTCGGGCAGGCCGAAAGCTTGAGTGAAGAGAGTTTCGAGGACGGGCTCCTCGAGCATCCGCAGTACACGAGGCCGCGGACGTTCGAAGGGTTGGATATCCCCGAGGTGCTGTTGAGCGGCCATCACGCCCTGGTGCGGAAGTGGCGGCAGGCGCAGCGGGAACAAGCGACGCGGGAGCGGCGGCCGGACCTCTGGTCCGCCTACCTCGCCAATCAACAGGCAAAGGGCGAGTAAAGCCCGGTACGAAAGGACTTAGACATGAACCTGATCCAGACCCTGGAAAAGGAAGAGGCCGAGCGCCTGGCCGCCAGCCGCTCCACCCCCGAATTCCAGCCGGGCGACACCGTCCGCGTGAACGTGAAGATCAAGGAAGGCGATCGCGAGCGCGTGCAGGCCTATGAAGGCGTCTGCATCGGCCGCCAGGGCGCCGGCCTCAACGAGAGCTTCACCGTCCGCAAGATCTCCTTCGGCGAAGGCGTGGAACGCGTGTTCCCGATCTACTCGCCGATGATCGAATCCATCGAGGTGAAGCGTCGCGGCGCCGTTCGCCGCGCCAAGCTCTACTACCTGCGCGATCGTCGCGGGAAGTCGGCCCGGATCGCCGAGCGCCAGATGAGCGCCTCGACCGCGGCCAAGGAAGAATCCACCGAGGCCTAAACGGCTTCGGCCTTCGCAAGACCGATGGGACGGCGGCTCCGGCGACGGGGCCGCCGTTTTCGTTTCCACGCGCTCCCGTTAGACTTGCTTAATGGGCCGCGGCTATCAGCTAGAAGAGACGGCGGCCGCGGCATGCGCATTGCAGGTGTCGCAGAGATCGCAACATGATGTCGCCGCCTGGAACAGGCGCGGTGACAAGCTGAAGCTTGGGGACTTGAACGTGGAAACGATTTCCGACTGGGTGACGGTGGCCATTTTCGGCGGGATGATCGTCCTTTTCCTGCATCGGTCGACCACGGACGAGCCGCCGAAGGACCACATCCTCCAGTACCTGCCGCCGTCCATCGGCTGCGCCGTCGCCAACTGGTTCGGCAATCACCACCAGGAGGTGATCGGCTACCTGATCGTGCTGGCGGTCCTGGCCTATATCGCCGTGGTCCTGAAGCCGTTCAACCTCAAGCTCTGGTAGGTCCGGACGCTCATTCGTATCATCGCGCGGTCATGGACCGGGTGTTCAATTCGACATTAACGCAGGCGCAACCGGTGCTGCGCCAAGTTGTCGCCACAAGAACACCGTTCGTGTTACAGGCTTTATCTCTGGCCCTGACCGTTCGGTTTTTTAGATGACGCAGCGCGAAATAGCGTGCCAGGAGGCGCCGTGAGCTGGATAGACAGAATTCTGGGTCGCGGACCTAAGTCCAAGGCCCAGACGGCCAAGCCCCTGGCGAACTCGATCATGACCGCGCAGGTGCCCGTGGACGCGGCGGCCCGCAAGCCGGGGTCGCTGCTGCCATCGTTCCCGAAGTTCCAGTCGACCGCCGGCGACCAGCTGAGCCCCAAGCTCTCCGACCGCTTCGGCGCGGCGCGCATGAAGCTGCGCGCGGCCTTCACGCCCTCGCAGCCGGTCGTCGACCGGCGCATGTTCGCCGGCCGGGTCGAGGTGCTCACCACCCTGATCCGCAGCCTCGAGGACCAGCGCGTCCACGTGGTGCTCTACGGCGAGCGCGGCATCGGCAAGACCAGCCTGGTCCACGTGCTGGCCCAGGCCGCGCGCGACGCCCGCTACATCGTCATCTACTCGTCCTGCGGCGCGACCTCGAACTTCGACGAGCTGTTCCGCGCCGTGGCGGCCGAGATTCCGCTGCTGTTCCATTCGGGCTTCGCGCCCACCGCCGCCGAGGCCGAGCGCGGCCAGTCGGTAGCCGACCTGCTGCCGGCCGGCGAAGTCTCGCCCCGCCAGGTCTCCGACGTGTTCGCCAAGATCATCGGCACGCGCGTCCTCATCATCCTGGACGAGTTCGACATTTGCAACTCGACCGAGTTCCGCCGCAACATCGCCGAGCTGATCAAGAACCTGTCCGACCGCTCGGTGCGTGTGCAGCTCGTGATCGCCGGCGTGGCCGGCGACCTGACCGAGCTCGTCGAGCACATCCCGTCGATCCGCCGGAACATCTTCGCCCTGCAGGTGCCGAAGATGGCCACCAGCGAAATTCATCACCTGATCGAGAACGGCCAGTCGATCTCCGGCGTGAGCTTCGAGCCCCCGGCGATGGATTTCATCACATCGGTCTCGAACGGCTCGCCCTACATCGCCTGCCTGCTCAGCCACCACTCCGGTCTCGCCGCGGTGGACAAGGGCCGCCTGAAGATCGGCGTCGACGACGTGTCGGTCGCCGTCGACCAGGCCCTCGCCGAGTTCCAGGGCCGCATTTCGCGCCCCTCGCAGGTGCAGATCGAGAAGCTGACCAAGAACGGCGTGCGCCAGATCCTCGGGATGCTGGCTGGCGCTTCGATGTTCAATGGCGGCCGCTTCGACGCCGCCGACATCGACGTGCTGTATCCGAGCGCCGCGAACGCCGCCAATTGCCGCGAGGTGATCGAGGAGCTGACCGCCAAGGGCATCCTGCTCGAAGCGGTGGAAGACGAATACGGCCGCAGCTATCGGTTCCAGGAAGAGGCTGTTCCGCCCTACCTGTGGATCCTGGCCGCCCAGAAGCGGTTCCTCGACAGCGCCAAGCCGTCGCCGGGGAAGGGTGAGGCGGCCCCGCCCGCCGCCCGCGCCGCGGCCCGCAGCTAGACCGACGCGCATCCAGGGCTTATGCGCCGCCTCACCCGCGGCGCACGGCCATGGGACTTGAGACACGGGGATTGAAGGCGTGCGGATACTGGTCACCGGCGGCGCCGGGTTCATCGGGTCGGCCCTGGTCCGACACCTGATCGCCAACACCGATCATCAGGTGCTGAACCTGGACAAGCTCACCTATGCGGGCGACCTGCGCTCCCTGCAGGGCGCGGCGGCGTCCAACCGCTACCAGTTCGTGCAGGCCGACATCTGCGACGGCGGCGCCCTGCGCGGAGCGCTCGCCGAGTTCCGGCCGGACGTCGTCACCCATCTGGCGGCCGAATCCCATGTCGACCGCTCGATCGATGGACCGGGGACCTTCATCCAGACCAACGTGGTCGGCACCTTCAGCATGCTGTCCGAGGTTTTGGCCTACTGGAAAGGCCTCGACGTCGCGGCGCGCGAGGCGTTCCGCTTCCATCACATCTCGACCGACGAGGTGTTCGGCTCGCTGGGCGACGACGGCTTCTTCACCGAGACCACCGCCTACGACCCGCGCTCGCCCTATTCGGCCTCCAAGGCCTCCTCGGACCATCTGGTGCGGGCCTGGCAGCACACCTATGGCCTGCCCACCCTGATCACCAACTGTTCAAACAACTACGGTCCCTACCATTTCCCGGAGAAGCTGATCCCACTGATGGTGATCAAGAGCCTCGCCGGCGAGCCGCTGCCCGTCTACGGCCAGGGCGCCAATGTGCGCGACTGGCTCTATGTGGACGACCACGCCCGCGC
>CAMFIW010000105.1 GCA_945952355.1 uncultured Phenylobacterium sp.
GAACGGGTAGGAAGGGCCGAGCGACGGAGCCGGCCGCGCCGCGCGTGAAACGGAAAATCCCCCTCGGAGACTTTCATGTCGCTACGCCTCGCCGTCTTCGCCCTGGCGCTCGCCACGGCCACCCCCGTCATCGCCGCCCCGGCCCAGGACCCGATGTCCAAGGTGGCCGATACGGGCGGCGGCGGGACCGGTCGGGGCGGCCACCATGGGGCCATGAAGGCCTGCGCCGCCGACCGCCAGACCTATTGCGGCAATGTCGAGAAGGGCGGTGGGCGCGTCATGCAGTGCATGAAGCAGCACGCCAGCCAGCTCAGCGCCGGCTGCAAGTCGGCCCTGCAGGAGATGCGCGCCGAGCGGAAGGCGGCCAAGGGCAAATAGGTTTCACCCCTGCTGGGGGCGGTGGGGGTGCGGGTCGGAGCGTGAGCGCACTTCGCACCCGCACCCCCATCGTCAAGCCTCTGGCGGGCCTGCCTTCGTTTCCTTCTTCCGCGAGGGGAGAAGGGAGGTTAGACGAGGCTGGAGCCTTTTAGGCCCAGAAGGCCTTGAGGGCTTCGGCTTCGGCCAGGCCTTGCTCCAGGCCGGCGCGAGCGGCGGCGGCGCGTTGGCGGAAGTCCATGAGGTTCGCGCCCATGGCCGTGACGCTACCGGCGTCGGGGGCGAGCACTTTCACCTGGGCGCCCGCGTCGGTGAGCACCTGGACCTCCTCGGCGAACCGCTTGGCCAGGGCCTCGGCGGCCGGGCCGGTGTTTCCGGCGACGCGGACCTGGATCACCACCACCCGCTCGTGACCCCTGGCGAGGTCGGCGTTCGTCCCCGAGCGCATGCCGCCGTCGATATAGCGGCGCCCCTTCAGCGTGACCGGCGGATAGACGCCGGGCACCGAGCAGGACGAGGCCACGGCGCGGACCACGCCGACGCCGCTGTCGGCGCCCCATAACCGGAACTCGCCGGTCTCGGCGTCGACCGCCGTGCAGGCATAGCCGCGTTCAGGCCACGCATCGTCCGGCAGGCTCGCGAAGCCGCGGCCGAAGCTGGCGATGAAGGTCGCCTCGTCCGGGGTCTCGGCGGCCAGGGCGAAGGCGCCGATGTCGCGGCGAACCTCCTGCGGATCGCGGGCGCCCGACTGGGCCTCGGCCATCAGCTTCATCAGCCGGGTGAGGTCGGGCGGCGCCTTGTTGAGCGCCGAAGGGCTGGCGCTGGGCGGCGCGCGCGGGGTCTCGGCCAGGATCGGGTCGACCAGGCCGGCGGCCAAGGCGCCCATCGCCAGGCGCGCGCCGACGAAGGACCCCGCCGAGGTGCCCACGGTGAAGTCGGCCTGGCCGAGATCGACCCCGGCGCGGGCCAGGCCCGAGATCAGGCCGCTTTCCCAGGCGATCCCCACCGGGCCGCCGCCGCCCAGCACCAAGGCCTTGCCCATCGCCGTCCTCCAACCCTGTTTTCGCGAAGGATCGGCCAGCAGCCGGCGGATGTCCACGGATACCCGCCGCCGGACGTAGAACGGGCGCGGTCCCATCGAGGACCGCGCCCGCCTTCCAGGACCCCAGCCGAACTCCCCCAAGCCAGCCGGGTCCGCGGTGCGCGCACCGCTTCAGGAACTTGTCGGATGGAGGCTCAGCAGCCCTTCTCCTTGTAGATCGACAGCAGGTGGTTCATGCGCTGCTGCTCCGGCGTGACCGTCGCGGCGGGCGCATCCTGGCCGCCGTTGGCCACGGCCTGGCCGACCGCCTGGGACGTGGAATCGGAGACCGCCACCAGGCCCTGGGCCAGGACCGGGCTGAGCGCCCCGCCGATCATCCCCCGGGCCAGGCCGTAGCGGGCCGCGCCACCGAGCACGCCGCCCGCAAGTCCGCCCATCAGGCCACGGCCCGTCGAGGACCGCTGGGACTTCTTGGCGGCCGCTTGCTGGTCGGCCATGAGCTTGGCGTTGAGACCGTTGGCCTCCGAGGCCAGGGCCTCGCAGCTCATCTCGCGGTCGCCGGCGCGCAGGACCTGGTAGGGCGTCTCCTCCGCGAAGGCGGCGGTCGAGGCCGAGGCTGTCATCATCAGGGCCGCGGCGGCGGCCAGTAGGCGTTTCATCTGTCGTCCCCCCAAAGAAGTCGTGTTCAAGAACCCTTGGCCGCGCGGATCTGGGCGACGAGCGCGGCGTTGAAACCCTGGTAGGCGGCCCGCGCCAGGGTGGCGTAGCGGGCCTGCGAAATGGCCACGTCGTAGGTGACGCTCTGGCGGTAGACCGAGCCCATGCCGGCCATCGCCATGGCGTTGTGCAGGCTGACCGAGTCCGACCGGTCCTCGACCTGGTTCATGACCGCGAAGGCCTCGTCCGTGCCGGTCCCCGACTTCAAGCCCCAGCCGCCGGGCATGGAGCCGCCCCGGTCATTGCCGGCGATGAAGTCGGCGCGGGAGGCCTCGTTGATACGGAAGCGAAGCTCGGCTCCGACACTGGCCGAGGCCGTGTAGTTCGAGCGCCCCGAAGATTCGAGACGGGCGAAGTCGACGAGCAGGCGCGGCAGCAGGACGACGGCGTCGAGCTCCTGGCTGACCTTGCCCAGGCCGATATTGTTGCCCGGCTGGATCGAGGCCATGCCCGTCTCGAAGGCGAAGCCCTTCACCAGGGGCCCGCCGGCGCGGCCATAGACCCGCTTGGTCGAGACCTGGGCGCCTTCGATCACGAACGCACCGGGATAGGTGTTGAGCGCCTTGTAGCTGGCGGCGGCGACGACCTGGTCGGCGGGGACCACGTCGAAGCCGGCGGCGGCCAGGCGATCGGCAAGGTCCCTGTAGGCCTCGTCGGCCAGGTCCTGGCCCAGCTTGTCGGAGAAGCCGGAGAGCTTCAGCTCGATGGAGGTGCGGCGCGGGGTGATGTCGGAGCCGCGGCCCAGGGCCGTGGCCGTGGCCGTCATAGCCTGGGTGAAGGCGAAGCCATAGGAGCCGATGGCGACCTTGGGCCGGAGCCGGAGGTTCCTTTCGCCAAAGCCGTTGAAGACCGGCGCCAGTGGCGCGGCGGTCTTGGGCAACATGTCGATCTGGGCCAGGCTGGTGGTCAGCCCGCCGGCGGAATGGCCGGCATAGGACAGGCCGACGGCGCCGCCGGCCTTGGTCGAGCCGGTCTTCGACGGCGCGGACGACCCGCCGTAAAGCGTCCCGAAGGGATCGCTCTGGCCCTGAGCCTGGCTCGCGCCGGAGAGCGCGGCCAGGGCGGCCGTGATGAGAAGACCCGTTCGCATGAAGGTGTCCCGACGCACTTGTCGCCAGGATGAAGCCACAGGCCGACGCCCGCCCGCATGATCCAAACGGACTAGGAAAGGCGAAAAGAGTCCCGGAATTCCGGAAGCTTAAGAGCGGGTTAACCCGCCGCGAGGTGGCGGAGCGCCTCGTCCCAGCGCTGCAGGGTGAGCATGTGCCCGATGCGCGCGAAGGTGCGGACCTCGCGCGGACGGTCGCCCAGATAGTCGAGCAGTTCGGCCAAGGGCGCGAAGGCGTCTTCCTCGCCGTGCCAGACGTCGAGGGGGCAGGCGAGATCGGCGGCGGTGAGGGTGCCGGAGCGGCGGAAGGCGCGAAACTCGTCAACGACCCCGCGGGCCGAGCGCGCCAGGCTCTCGCGGACATAGGCGGCGATGAAGCGGGTCGCCCAGGGATTGGCGGCGAGGAAGGCGCGGTCGCCCTGCGAGAGCGAGGTGTTGGCCGCCACGAGCTTCTCGGTATCCGGCGCGTTCAGCCGCAGGCGGAGGACCCCGAAGAAGGCCTCGACCACCCAGGGATGGGTCTCCAGCCGCTGGCGGAACCGGCTCATCATGTCGCCGTCGCGCACTGTGGCGCGGGGCGGCCGGCCGGAGAGCAACAGGATGCGCCGCGCGCGCGGACCCAGGCGGATCGCGGTCTGGATCGCCGAGGGCGCGCCGGACAGCACGGCGCAGAGGCTGACTTCGGAAAGGCCGAGCCCGTCGCACAGGACGGCGACATCCTCGGCCACGGCGTCGAAGCTGTAGTTCGGGTGGGGGTCGGACTGTCCGAAGCCGGGACGCTCGATCGAGATCAGGCGCAGGCCAAGTTCGCGGCAGAGCGGATCGGCGCCCGGGATCATCAGGCTGGAGCCCAGGCCCTCGTGGAAGAACAGCACGGCGTGGCCGGCGGGGTCCCCATAGTCGCGATAGGCGAGCGAGCGGCCGTCGGGCAGACGAAGGCTGAGCCCCGGCGGCGCGTCGGACGGCGGCGCGACCAGGGGCCGGGCCTCGATGGCGCCGGCCACCTGGGCGAGCTCGGAGAGCGCGCGGACGAGGTCGCTCTGCCGCTTCAGACCCATCTTGTCGAACACGGCGCGGAGCTGGTTTCGGACGGTGTTGATCGAGACGTCGAGCTCGTCGGCCGCGTCCTTGAGGGTCTTGCCGTCGCGCAGGCGCGCGGCGAGGCGGATCTCGGCCGGGGTCAGGCCAAAGCTGTCTCGCAGCGAGGCCCAGAGGCGCGAGGTCTCGGCCACGGCGGGAAACACCAGGGCGAAGCCGCGGCCGTCCGACGCCGCGGCGTCCGGCAGGGCGTGGGCGGGGACGACATAGGCGAAGCACGGCCCCTCCTCGCCCTCGCGCTCGAGCTTCAGGATGGTCTGGGCGGCGCCGCGCGCCTGGCCGATCGCCCGGTCGAGGGCCTCCTCGTTGGCCGGGTCGTGGAAACGAGGCGCGGCGCCGACGGTCAGGGCGCCCAGGCCGCGCGCCATGATCGCATGGGCGGCGTCGTTGGCGGCGGCGACGCGGTGACGCTCGGACAGCATCACCCAGCCGACGGGGGTGGGCGCGAAGGCCGGCTCTCCCGCATTGGCCAGGCGCGCGATGGCCTCCGACTGGGCGAGGCCCTCGACGGCGGCGCGCGGCGCCTCTTCCGACGACGGGGTCTCGGTGAGCGCGTCGAGAAGCTGCGCCCAGTGTTCCGGGTCGGCAGCGACCTGATGCAGCGCCTCGATCACGAGGGCGATGTGGGCGTCATCCATGGGGGTGGATTCGTCCTGGGCGTTGCGCCGTTGTGGGAGACTATTCGACATCGCCCGGTTGGAAGTGCAAGCCCCGCACCACCTCAACGCGCGCGGTCAGTCGAGCGATCCCACGATCGAGGCGCGCTGGGAGAGTTCGATCCAGTTGCCGTCAGGGTCGCGGACCATGGAGATGCGCGCCGTGGTCCCGAGCGTGACCGGCGCCAGGGCCTCGCGCCCGCCCTTGGCCAGGACGGCGGCGTGGACCTCGTCGACCTTGAAGACCTGGAAGGTGATGTAGCGCCAGCCCTTGCCCTGCATGCCGGCGTCGGCGGGCGCGTCGGGCGAGGCCTCGACGATCAGCAGGGTCTCGCCCGCGCGGAAGGCGGCCCCGCCGTCCCAGGGTTCCTCGACGAGGCCGAGGGCGTCGACATAGAAGCGGCGATGGGCCTCGACGTCGCGGACCGCGAGCCGGATCCCGGCCTGGCCGATCCCGTTCCAGCCGGGCGGGACCAGGGTGACGCGGTTGCCCTCGGGATCGGCGAGCGGGGTCGGCGCGGCGACGCCCTCGCGCGCCAGGATCAGCTCGCGATAGCCGCTGGGCGGAGCCTCGGGCAGGGGGGCGGCGTTGTGGTTGATCTTCAGGACCGAGCCGTTGGCGTCGTGGCGGTGCTGGTCGTGGCCCTTGCGGATCGGCAGCAGATGGTCGAACGGCACGCCCGCCGGACCCTGCCAGAAGGCCAGCATCGGGCCGATGTCATTGGTCGCAAGGCCGATATCGACTCGCGGCTTGGCGAGCTGCATGGCCGCCTCCTCCCCTCACGTCACCTTTTGTCCCCGACGGGGCTTGCCCGCGATCCTGGGGCGTGACAAGTCGTCTTCCAAACAATTGTTTGATTGATTGGAGAGGAAGCTCATGAAGGCGGCGGTCTATTACGAGAACGGCGGTCCCGAGGTCCTGAAGTACGAGGACGTTCCGGACCCGCAACTCCACCCCAAGGGCGTGATCATCAAGGTCGAGGCGATCGCCATCGAGGGCGGCGACACCCTGAACCGCTTCGGCGGGGCCCTGGTCACCCGGCCGCACATCGTGGGCTACCAGGCCGCCGGCGAGATCGTCGAGGTGGGCGCCGAGGTCGAGCACCTGCGGGTCGGCCAGAAGGTCGCCACCGTCAACAATTTCGGCAGCCACGCGGCGCTGCGCAGCGTCCCGGCCCGCAACTGCTGGGTCATTCCGGACGGCTATGACGTCAAGAAGGCTGCGGCGATCCCGGTCACCTTCGGCACGGCGCACGACTGCCTGTTCGAGTTCGGCCGCATGAAGGCCGGCGAGACCGTGCTGGTGCAGGCCGGCGCCTCGGGCGTGGGCGTGGCGGCGATCCAGCTCGCCAAGCGGGCCGGCGCGGGCCTGATCCTGGCCACCGCCTCGTCGGACGAGCGCCTGGAGAAGCTGAAGCGCCTCGGGCTCGACCACGGCATCAACTACAAGAGCCACGAGGTGCCGAAGGAGGTCATGCGCCTGACCGACAACAAGGGCGCCAATGTCGTGGTCGACAGCGTCGGCGGCTCGACCCTGCAGGGCTCGATCAACAGCCTGGCCTATCGCGGCCGGGTCTCGATGGTGGGCGCGGCCGGGCGCGAGCCGATGCGGGTGGACGTGGGCTCGATGATGGGCGGCAACCGCTCGCTGAGCGGCGTGTTCCTGGGCGCCGAGATCATGACCGACCGGGTGCACGACAACATCCAGCAGCTCATCGACGACGCGGCCAAGGGCGAGCTCGAGGTGGTGATCGACAAGGTCTTTCCGCTGTCCGACGCCGCCGGCGCGCACGCCTATATCGAGAGCCGCGCGGCGGTGGGCCGCGTGGTGATGGCGCCGTAAGCTGAAATTGCTTCCCCGTTGGGGGAGCTGTCAGTCGCGAGCCGCGACTGACTGAGGGGGCTGACGTCCGCCGATTGTGGGCTTCAACCCTCTCCGTCTCGGCGCTCCGCGCCGATCCACCTCCCCCAACGGGGGAGGAACCAGAGGGAGGGAGCCTGACATGCCCAGAGCTCGCAACGGCGCGGTCGAGATCGAGTACGAGAGCTTCGGCGATCCCGCCGATCCGACCATCCTGCTGATCAACGGGCTGGGCTCGCAGATGACCCGCTGGCCGGAGGCGTTCTGCGAGAAGCTGGTCGCCAAGGGCTATCGCGCCATCCGCTTCGACAACCGCGACACCGGCAAGTCGACCTGGTTCCAGCCGGGCGAGGCCTACACGCTGGACGACATGGCCGCCGACGCGGCCGCCGTGCTGGACGCGGCGGGCGTGAAGCAGGCGCACGTGGCGGGCGTCTCGATGGGCGGGATGATCACCCAGGCCGTGGCGACCAACCATCCGGACCGGGTGCTGTCGATGACCTCGATCATGTCGGCGACCGGCGCGCCGGGCACGCTCGACCCGACGCCGGAGGCCGGCGCGACCCTGACGCTCGCCCCGCCCGACCCGGCCAAGGACTACGAGGCCTATCTGGCCCAGGTGGTGAAGAGCGCCGAGATCATCGGCAGCCCGGCCTATCCGTGGCCGGCCGGCGCCCTGCGCGAGCGGGCGATCGCCGAGCACAAACGCGCCTTCAACCCGACCGGCTCGGCCCGCCAGATGGCGGCGATCCGCGGCGACGGCGACCGCACACAGCGGCTCGGCAAGCTCGACGTCCCGGCCATGGTGCTGCACGGCGCCGACGATCCGCTGGTGCAGGTGGTAGGCGGCGAGGCCACCGCCAAGGCGATCCCCGGGGCGGAGCTGCGGGTGATCCCGGGCATGGGCCACGACCTGCCGCCCGCCCTTTACGATATTTTCGTCGACGCCATCACGGCCGCGGCGTCGCGCGCCAACTGCTGTCTCTTATACACATCTGACGCTGCCGACGATATGCAGTGTGTAG
>CAMFIW010000106.1 GCA_945952355.1 uncultured Phenylobacterium sp.
GCAGAGTGCGCAGAAGCTGGGCCTCGCGGCCCGGGCGCAGGCCGAACTTGCCCGCATCGCCGCCGGCGGCCTTGGCCTGCGCCACCTGACCGGCGAGGCCGGCGCGTTCGTCGATCAGGGCCAGCAGGTGGGCGTCGATCCCATCCAGGCGCGCGCGGATAGCCTCCAGCGAAGGCGCGGCGGTCTTGGGATCGGCGTCGGCCATATTGTCCCCCGAAAACTGAGGGTTGGCGCTTAGGTCATTGCGGCCGGGCGCGCAATAGGGCGCGTCGGCGCAAGAAAGTTGCGGTGGAAACTATCGGGGCCCGGCGGTGGGAACGAAAGAATTGGAACCACGAGAAACACGAAAAACACGAACGGGAGCCAGGCTTGGCGAGCGCGGCGGACGGAAGGATCGCGCTACGCGCGGGCTGCCACGAGCTGTTCGTGTTTTTCGTGCTTTTCGTGGTCCCCCTCTTCGGCGCGGGAGAATGCAAAGCGCCGCCGGGAAGGCCCGGCGGGCGTTGGCGTCGGCTTGGGCGCCTGGCCTATTCCGACTTGGCGTGGGTGGCGGCCAGGGCGCGCAGCTTGGTGGCGGCGAGGTTGCGGGCCTGCTTCTCGAACTGGACCACGCCGGCGGGCGCCGATTTGGTGAATTCCTCGGGCAGGAATTCCAGGTCGTCGGCGGACTGGGCAAGGTCCATCGGCGGCATCTTCAGCTCTTCGCGCAGGCGGATCAGCTCTTCGATGGCCAGCAGGGCGATGAGGCCGTTCGCGTGGGTGACAAGGCTCGCCATGTTGACGGCGTGCTGCACCTCCGGCGGCGGCATCTTGGGCTGGCCGCCCAGGCCGGGCAGCGGCGGCATCTTCGGCGGGGGCAGGTTGTTGGCCATCTCAAGACTCCTCGTCACAGCTTCGGCCCCAAGGTCGCATGGCCGCCGCGCGCGGGAAAGCGCGGGCGGCCCGGAACGGGACGCTTCTGCGGGGGTGGTGCAAGGGATGGGCCGGATTTTTTGGAACCACGAACCACACGAACCCACACGAACGTGCTTGTGCTGGTGAGGCCGCGGGCGGTTGGACGGCCTCGAGGATTGGCCACGGAAAACACGGACGGACACGGACAAGAGCGCGCGAAGCGCGCCGTCATTCGACCTGCTGAGCTTCAGGCAAGCGGTTCGTGCTTTTCGTGTTTTTCGTGGTCCCGACTTGCGGCCTCGACGCGTCGGAAGCGCCCGAAGATTCCGACCACGGAAAACACGAAAAGCACGAACGGGATTCGGCGAGGTTGGGGTTCGGTTTGATCGCGCTTCGCGCGGGGCGGCTGCTGCGCCGTCCATGCTTTTCGTGTTTTCCGTGGTTGATCTTCACGACGGTCCAGCCGTGCCGATCTCGCCGGCCTGGCGCGTTCGTGTGGGTTCGTGTGGTTCGTGGTTCAATGTTCTTGGTTTGTTCTTGACTAAGCGCCGCCATCGTGAGACGATCTCACATGGTCGGCAGCTTGCCTGAGATTGGTCGTTCGGCGGCAGGGGAGAGCCAGTTCGACTGGGCGTTTTCCGCAGTGATCTGTGCGCGGCTGGCGGCCGGGGAAAGTCTGCGGGCGATCTGTCGGGATCCGGACATGCCCTCGGTGCAGACGGTGGCGGTGTGGCGGCGCAATGCGCCGGAGTTCGCTGCCGAGATCGCGGCGGCGCGGCGGGAGGGCCAGAGGCTGCGCGCCGAGCGGCGCGAGGGGCTGGCGGCCCTGAAGCGGCGCGCCGTGTTGGTGCGGCGCGAGGGCCTGGCGCGGAATGCGGGGCGGACCAGCACCTATGACTATGAGTTCGGACTGGCGATCTGCACGCGCATCGCGCTCGGCGAGAGCCTGGAAGCGGTGTGCCGCGATCCCGACCTGCCGGCGGTGGCCACGGTCTACAACTGGCTGCGGCGCTGGCCGGAATTCGCGCGCGCCTACCGGCTCGCCCGCGAGATGCAGCTCGATCTGATCTGCGGCGAGATGCGCGAGCTGGCCGACGGCGCGACCCCGGAAACGGTGGGCGTGGTCCGTCTGAAGATCGCCGTGCTCAAGGACCGCGCGCGGAGGCTGGGCGCCAAGGGCAGCTATGCGGAGCCCCCGCCGGTCTGGAGGGTGACGACGGTGCGATGGGAGGATGTGCGGGGGGAGTGAGGTCGGCTAGCGACCCATTGCGGACGTTCAAACCCTTCGCCTAAGGTAACGCTTGATGACGTGGAGTGCGCGTGCATGGACATCCAGGAGCCCAAGTCATCGCGAGCATCGCGCCAGTCCCTGAAACTGATTCTAAGAGCTGTAGCAGGAAGCTGCTGCTGCTTTGCGATCACAGGGGGGGCAATCGCTCAAGACGTTAAAGGTGAGCCCGTCCCAGCCGGCCGCAATTGGTTCAAGTGCTCGGCCGATCATAAGCCGCCAGAGCGCTATTACCCCAAGCAAGCTCAGAGGTCGTCGGTTGAGGGGGTCGCCAAAATACAGTGCAGAATTCAGCCCGATGGCGTGCCGTCAGAGTGCATTTGGCTGACCGAGCCAGCTCCCGACTTAGGTTTTGGAACGACGGCGGAGCATTTGGGCTGTATGTTCAAGTTGAGACCACTGCCCGGTGCGGCTGGGGGTGAGCTTCCAATCGTTCAGATTCCGATCAGGTTTAAGCTGCCGCACTAAGCCAGGGGCGAACAGTGACGATCGCCAATCCGCATTCGACCCATCGCGGGCGTTCTCACGCAACCCTGCCCTGTTGTCATTTGGGCCGGTCGAGCCTGACCTCGACCGTCTGAAAGGTCGCGGGGTGAGCCCGTGTATTCCAGATCGTGACCATGTAGTTGTGCATCTGACCTGTCTGATCAGGCCCAATCCGAACGGTCCAAAAGTCCTGATTGCGCGCGACCCGAAAGGGAAGCTTGGCCAAGCGGGGACCAGCTGCGACATTTGCCATTGCGATTGCTTGGGCGTCACCGAGGACGCGAACGCGGCCATTGTCCCACCACCAGATAGCCCAAGCGGACGCCCGGTTCCCACCCTTGGCCGACATTCGCTGTGTCTGCTGCCGGCGGACCTGACGAAGGTCCGCTAGCCGCCAGGGAGCGATGGACCGCACGCGACCCATTGCGGAACGCCGCCGCGACCATGACACTCGCCAGCATGGCGACCATCTACATGCCCCTCCTGAACGAAGGCACGGACGTCTGGCGTCCGGTCGAGGCCACACAACTCGCCGCTGACAGGTACCGAGTGGAAGGCCGCGTGCCGGACGACGAGGAATGGGCATTTGCCCCCGGCGCACTTGTTCTCTGCGCGTGGAAGACCTCTAGCGGGGGCGAGATGGGCTTGGTGGCTATCGGCCCTGCGATTTGAATGGCCGCTTTCCACCCTTTGCGGACATTCCTCAGGTGTCGTCCCGGAAGCCGCGCAGCGGCTGTCCGGGATCCAGATGCGCGGGGATTATTCGGACAGATCGGTGCTTGTGGGTCTCGGCGTGGAGCGGCTGATCACGGCGCGCTTTCCGTCGAGTTGCTCCCGCGCGCTTCGCCGGACATCCTGGGGGCTCGACATCATCCGGCGGGGAGGGTCGCACCGGCGATGGTTGAGATTGCGCGGGCTGGGACCGACGAAGTCGATGCGGCGGTGGCGGCGCTGGCGGAGGCCTTCGCGGCGGACCCGCTGATGGGCTACCTGTTCGGGGACCATCCGCGGGGCGTGCGCGCCAGCACGATGGCGTTCTTCTCCATCCTCCTCAGGGTCAGGCTGGCGCTCGGCATGCCGGCGCTGGTGCTGCGTCGCGACGGCGAGGTGCTGGGCGCGGCCATGGGCTATGACGCGACGCGGCCGCAATGGCCGGCGTCGCTGGCGGCGGAATGGGCGCGGTTCGAGGCCAGCGCGCCGGAGCTGGCGGACCGCATGGCCGCCTATGACGAGATCAGCGAGGCGCACGCGCCGGCGGCCGACCACTATTATCTCGGCGTGCTTGGCGTGCATCCCGAACTGCAGGGCCGGGGCGCCGGCAAGGCGCTGCTCGAGGCCTATTGCGAGGCCTCGCTGGCGGACGGCCGATCGGGCGGCGTCTATCTGGACACCGCCAATCCGCGCAGCCTCGCATTCTATGACCGCAACGGCTTCGAGCGCCGCGGCGAGGGCCGGCTGGGCCCGGTGTCCATCTGGTGCGTGTTTCGGCCGACCTAGGCGCGGGCGCGATCAGGCCGGGACGTAGGTCAGGCGGATCACGGTCTCGCCGATGGGTTCGCTGGCGACGAGGCGGAGTGGTGGGCGCGGGCCGGCGAAGAACGGCTTGCCGGCGCCCAGAACCACCGGGTGAAGGTAAAGGCGGTACTCGTCGATCAGGCCGGCGAGGCTGGCGGCCAGGTCGGGGCCGCAGACCTCGATCTCGCCGTCGCGCTCGGCCTTCAGGCGGCGGACGACGCCTTCGATGTCGCGGTCGACCCGCGTGGCGTTGGGGCCGACCGTTTCGAGGGTGCGGGAGGCGACCCATTTGTGCTGGGCGCGCCAGGCCCGCGCGAAGGCGCGCAGCTCGGAGTCCCAGCTGGGGTCTTCGTCGTCCCAGTAGCGCATGACCTCGTACATGCGCCGGCCGTAGACCGTGGCGGCGGCGTTTCGCACCTGGTCGATGAAGTGGCGGAAGAGGACGGGGTCGGGGTCGAAGGCCTCGTGGTCGACATAGCCGTCGAGGGACTGGTTCAATCCGTAGACGAGTTTCGCCATGGCCCTGTCTCCTTGCGGGGCTATCAGGATAGCGTTGGGATCGGAAAACAGGAGCGCTCATGAACACCGTCCTCGTCACCGGATGCTCGTCGGGCTTCGGCCTGGAGATCGCGCGGTATTTCCTCGACCGCGACTGGCGGGTGATCGCGACCATGCGGGCGCCGCGCGAGGACCTGCTGCCGCCATCGGACCGGTTGAGGGTTCTGGCCCTGGACGTGACCGTCGACGCCAGCATCGCCGCGGCCGTGGCGGCGGCCGGGCCGATCGACGTGCTGGTCAACAATGCCGGCGTGGGCATGGTGAGCCCGCTGGAGACGGTGGCGATGGGCCAGATCCGCGAGCTGTTCGAGACCAACACCCTGGGCACGATCGCCATGACTCAGGCGGTGCTGCCGCAGATGCGCACCCGGGGCTCGGGGGTGGTGATCAACGTGACCTCGGGCGTGACCTTCCAGCCGCTGCACCTGATGTCGATCTACACGGCCAGCAAGGCGGCGGTGAACGCCTTCACCGAGTCGCTGGCCCTGGAGCTGGAGCCGTTCGGGGTGCGGGCGCGGATCGTCATTCCGGGCCGGGCGCCGGAGACGCCGTTCGGCGCCAATGCGCGCTCGCGCATGGGGGCGGAGTTCCCGCCGGCCTATGCGCCGGTGGCGGCGCAGGTGATGGCGCGGGTGTCGCAACAGGGTGGCGAGATCACCCGCTCGATCGACGTGGCCGAGGCGGTTTGGCGGGCGGCGACAGATCCGTCGGCGCCGATGCGGATCCCGGCCGGGGCGGACGCGGTGGCGCGGGCGAACGCGGGGCGCGCCTAGCGGGATCTATTTCGGGGACAGGATACCTAATTCGCCCTGGGTCCATCGTTCGAACGCCTGGAATCGTGGACGAATTGGGTATCCTGTCCCCGAAATAGGCTGCCGTGCTATCCTGGTATGATCGAGGTCTTATACGGGTAACGGCATGAGCCTGGCGGACGCGGACGACAACCGGCTCGGATCCTATCTGAAGGACCGGCGGGGCAAGCTGGACCCGGCCGCCTTCGGCCTGCCGGGCGCGCGGCGGCGGACGCCGGGGCTGCGGCGCGAGGAGGTGGCCCAGCGGGCCAATATCAGCGCCACCTGGTACACCTGGCTGGAGCAGGGGCGCGGCGGGGCGCCGTCGGCCGACGTGCTGGAGCGGATCGCCCGCGCCCTGCTGCTGACCGAGGCGGAGCGCGAGCACCTGTTCCTGCTGGGCCTGGGGCGGCCGCCCGAGGTGCGCTATCGCGGCGGCGAGGGGGTGACCCCCCGCCTGCAACGGGTGCTGGATGCGCTGAACCCCAGCCCGGCCCTGATCAAGACCGCCACGTGGGACGTGATCGCCTGGAACGCGGCGGCGGCCACGGTGATGGGCGACTACGGGGCGGTCGCGCCGGAGGCGCGCAACATCCTGCGGCGGATGTTCCTAGACCCGGCGGTGCGCGCGGCGCAGCACGACTGGGAGAGCGTGGCGCGTTCGGTCCTGGCCACCTTCCGCGGCGACGCGGCGCGGGCCGGCGCCCAGGGCGAGGTCGCGCAGATGGTCGAGGAGCTGCGCCGGGCGAGCCCCGAATTCGAGGCCATGTGGCGCGAGCACGATGTCGGCCACCACGGCGAGGGGCTGAAGCGGATGAAGCATCCTGTGCTGGGGGAGCTCGCGCTGGAATACTCGACCTTCGCCGTCGACGGCCGGCCGGACCTGGGCATGGTGGTGTTCAACCCGGCGACCGAGGACGATGCGCGGCGGGTGGGCGAACTGATCGCGGCCAAGACGACGTTGCCGGGCTGAGCCGTCTCGACCATCATCGGGCGACGGCCGGGACGGGCCGCAGCAGGGATGGACGCCATGGCCGCACGTGACACCGGAACCGAAGACCTCCTGGCCGACCTGGCCGATGGGGTCCTGACCCTGACGCTGAACCGCCCGCAGGCGCGAAATGCGATGAGCGGGGCGATGAACGACGCCCTGGCCGCGCAACTCGCCTGGGCCGAGCTGGCGCGCGATGTGCGCTGCATCGTGCTGACCGGAACCGGCAAGGGCTTCTGCGCGGGCGGCGACGTCAAGGGGATGGCCGCCCGTGGCGGCGGCACGGCGGGTGGTCCGGGCGAGACCCTGGACGAGGCGATCCACCGCCAGCGGGTGAACCAGCGTGCGACGGCGGGCAAGCTGTTCAAGATGCCGAAGCCGACCATCGCGGCCCTGCCGGGCGCGGCGGCGGGGGCGGGCCTGTCGCTGGCGCTCGCCTGCGACCTGCGGATCATGGCGAGCGACGCCTTCATGACCACGGCCTTCGCCAAGGTGGGCTTCGCCGGAGACTATGGCGGGACCTATTTCCTGAGCCAGCTCGTGGGCACGGCCAAGGCCAAGGAGCTCTACTTCCTGTCGGACCGGGTGGACGCCGCGGAGGCGCTGCGGCTGGGCCTCACCAACTGGGTCTGCGCGCCGGAGGAGCTGGCGGCGAAAACGGCGGAGGTGGCCGGCCGCCTGGCGGGCGGGCCGACCGTGGCCTACCGCTACATGAAGGAGAACCTGAACCGCGCGCTGGGCGGCGAGGTCGACGATTGCCTGGACCTGGAGGCGACGCACCACGTCCACTGCTCGCAGACCGAGGACCACCAGCAGGCGGCCAAGGCCTTCGTGGAGAAGCGGGCGCCGGTGTTCGTCGGGCGCTAGGCGGGGCCAATCCGGAAGCGGAGGATCGGGCCGTTCCAGTGGTCGGTCGCGAAGTCGTCCTCTTCGATGTCGCGGGCCTGAGGGTGGCTGCGGACGGCGGCGCGCCAGAAGGCGAGCGCCGAGACGTTGCGCCGCGCGACGGCCGCTTCCCAGAGGCCGGGATAGAGCGAGAAGACCCCGTGGACGGCGGCCGTGCCGACCCCGCCGCGGCGGTGTTTCCGCACGACGAAGAACTCGGCCATGTTGCGTTCCAGCGGGCGGTCGCTGTGGCTGTGGTCGTTGATCAGGGCGAAGCCGGCCAGGTGGCCTGCGATGCGGAACAGGAGCGGGATGTGGCCGGGCTCGCGCCAGTAGGGATCGAGCGGATAGTCGAAGAAGCGGCCGTCGGGCTCCAGCTCGCCGGTCGGCAGGCCCGCCCAGTGCTCCGAGAAGTCGTGGACGTAGAACTGCATCATGTTGGCCAGGATCGGCCGCTCCTCGGGGCG
>CAMFIW010000107.1 GCA_945952355.1 uncultured Phenylobacterium sp.
AACATGCACTCTGTGAAGGCTCGCCTGGTCGCAGCGCTCGGCGAACGCGACAGGATCAAAGCCGAGGTTTGCCGGCGACACTTCAATGATGCCGGCTTTGAGGCGAGCGATGTCTTCATACCTTATCTGATGGCTCCGCCGGAGCTTGCAAGGTGGTTGGCCGTCAACGTCGCTATCGCGGAACTCAGGAGGCTGCTTGCCGTGGCAGGCTCCCCCTCCCCGCCTTAACCCTTCCTTCGGCGACTCCCGCGAGATAAGGAACATAAGTCGAACGCCTGACGAGTCGCCACCGCCCATGAACGCGCCCATCCGCATCCTCGGCCTGGACCCGGGCCTCCGCCGCACCGGGTGGGGGGTGATCGTGGTCGAGGGGGCGAGGCTGGCGCATGTGGCGCATGGGGTGGTGGCGCCGAAGGAGACCCTGCCGTTCGCGCAGCGGCTGCTGTGCCTGTTCGACGCGATCTCGGAGATCGTCGAGGCGCACCGGCCGCACGAGGCGGCGGTGGAAGAGACCTTCATGAACAACAACGCCCAGAGCGCGCTGAAGCTGGGGCATGCCCGGGCCATGGCCCTGCTGGTGCCCGCGCGGGCCGGGCTGCCGGTGGCGGAATACGCCGCCAAGGTGGTGAAGAAGGCCGTGGTGGGAACCGGGAGCGCGGAGAAGGACCAGGTGGGCTTCATGATCCGCCGGCTGCTGCCGACCGCCGGGCCGACCACCGAGGACGCCGCCGACGCGCTGGCCGTCGCCATCGCCCATGCGCATGCGCGCAAGGCCCGCACGTTTGGAACGGCCGCATGATCGGGCGCTTGCGGGGCCTGGTGGCCGAGGTCGGCGAGGAAGACGCCCTGATCGACGTGGGCGGGGTGGGCTATGTGGTGCGCTGCGGCTCGCGCACGCTGGGCCACCTGCCGGCGGTGGGCGAGGAGACCGTGCTGCACGTCGAGACCCAGTGGACCGAGGCCAACGGGATGAAGCTGTACGGCTTCCTCGGGCGCGACGAACGGCGGGCCTTCGTGCTGCTGCAGGCGATCCAGGGCGTGGGGCCGAAGGCGGCGCTGTCGGTGCTGGACGTGCTGTCGCCGCCGGACCTGGCCGGCGCGGTGGCGCGCGAGGACAAAGCCGCGGTCGGCCGCGCCAACGGGGTGGGGCCGAAGCTCGCCCAGCGGATCGTCACCGAGCTGAAGGACAAGCCGATCAGCGACGGCCCGGTGGCCGCCTTCCACGCCCAGGCGACCGTGGCCCAGGCGCCTGCGAGGCCTTCGGCGACCGGCGAGGCGGTGGCCGCCCTGATGGGCCTGGGCGTCGCCGAGGTGAATGCGCGCCGCGTGGTCGAGCAGGCGGCGATGCGGCTGGGTGAGGACGTCGACGTCTCGGCCCTGATCAAGGCCGGGCTGCAGGAGCTGGGCCGGTGAGCGTAATTCGGGGACAGCATACCTATTCCCCTGAGCCTAGGCCTGCGACGATTCCGCGTTCGAAGCGGGGAATAGGTATGCTGTCCCCGAATTACTCACGCGAGCTTCGCCCATGACCCGCCTCGTGTCCGGCGAGCCCGCGCCCCTGGAGCCGCAGGACCGGGCGCTGCGGCCGCAGACGCTCGCCGAGTTCGTCGGCCAGGAGCAGGCCAAGGGGAACCTCAGGGTCTTCATCGAGGCGGCCAAGCAGCGCGGCGAGGCGCTGGACCACGTGCTGCTGTTCGGGCCGCCGGGGCTGGGCAAGACGACCCTGGCCCAGATCGTCGCGCGCGAGCTGGGCGTGAACTTCCGCGCCACCTCGGGGCCGGTGCTGGCCAAGGCCGGCGACCTGGCGGCGATCCTGACCAATCTCGAGCCGCGCGACGTGCTGTTCATCGACGAGATCCACCGCCTGGCGGCGAACGTCGAGGAGATCCTCTATCCGGCCATGGAGGACCATGTGCTGGACCTGGTGATCGGCGAGGGCCCTTCGGCGCGCTCGATCCGCATCGACCTGGCGCCCTTCACCCTGGTGGCGGCGACCACGCGGGCAGGATTGCTGGCGACGCCGCTGCGCGACCGCTTCGGCATCCCGGTGCGGCTGGAGTTCTACACCCACGCCGAGCTCGGCAAGGTGCTGGCCCACGCCGCGGGCAAACTAGGGCTGGCGCTGGGCGAGGACGGGGCGGCGGAGATCGCGACCCGCTCGCGCGGCACGCCGCGGGTGGCCGGCCGGCTGCTGCGCCGGGTGCGCGACTTCGCGGCCGCCGATGGCGTGACCCATATCGGCAAGGCCGCCGCGGCCCAGGCCCTGGCGCGGCTCGACGTGGACGAGGCGGGGCTGGATGCGCTCGACCGCCGCTACCTGCGCGCCCTGATCGAGAACTATGGCGGCGGGCCCGCAGGGGTCGAGACCCTGGCCTACGCCATCGCCGAGGCCCGCGACGCTGTGGAGGATGTGATCGAGCCCTTCCTGCTGCAACAGGGCTTCATCCAGCGCACCCCGCGCGGCCGCATGGCGGCGGCTCGGGCCTATACGCACATCGGCCTGACGCCTCCGCCGCAACTTCCGGCGGGCGGGCAAGGGACCCTGTTCGAGGAGGAGTGATCCTCATCCGCGTCATCCCCGGCTTGACCGGGGGACCCGAGCCGCGATTCAGCTTATGGCGAACTCCGAATGGGTCCCCCGGTTCGTCCTTCGGACGCCCGGAGGATGACGGGATTTTGGGATGCCGCAGACCGACACCGCCCCCTCCGCCGGCTGGCTCGAAGGCCGCGAGCACGTGCTGCCGGTGCGGATCTATTACGAGGACACCGACTTCACCGGCGTGGTCTATCACGCCAACTACCTGCGCTATTTCGAGCGCGGGCGGAGCGACTTCCTGCGGCTGGTGGGCATCGGCCATGCGCAGCTGCTGGAGCGGCCCGACCCGGCCGCCTTCGCGGTGGTGAAGATGGAGATCGACTTCCGCCGGCCGGCGCGGATCGACGACGCGCTCCTGGTCCGCACCACCTACGATTCGGCCCGGGGACCGCGGCTGTTCATCAGCCAGAGGATCGTGCGGGGCGAGGACCTGGTGGCGACCGCCGCCGTTCAGGCCGCCTGCATCGACCTCGCCGGGCGGCCCCGCAAGCCGCCTCAGGAACTCGTAAGTACGCTCACGCCGCTCTTTTGTTAGAGGTCGGCCCAAAGTTCGCCATTCGAGGGGTCCACAGCGGCCCCGCTTCAACCACCAGGAGATTCCGCAGACCATGGAGCCAGCCGCGATCACGCCGGAGTCCTTCTCCTTCCTCGCCCTGTTCCTGCGCGCCGACTGGGTGGTGAAGGGTGTGATGATCGGCCTGGCGCTCGCCTCCCTGTGGTCGTGGACGGTGATCATCGACAAGACCCTGCGGCTGGCGCGGCTGAACCGCCAGGCGGACGACTTCGAAGGCGAGGTCTCGTCGGGCCGTAGCCTGGAGGACATCGCCGCCCAGGCCGGCGACAACCCCGCCCACGTACTGCCACGCATGCTGCAGGGCGCGCTGAAGGAATGGCGCGACCTGCGCACCAAGGGCCCGGCCAGCGAGGGCCAGATCGCCATGCTGATCCAGCGCATCGACCGGGGCCTGGACAGCACCATCGCGCGCGAGGCGCTGCGGGTGGAGGACGGGCTTTCATCGCTGGCCATCGTCGCCACGGCCTCGCCGTTCGTGGGGTTGTTCGGCACGGTCTGGGGGATCATGCACTCCTTCCAGGCCATCGCGATCCAGAAGAACACCAACCTGGCGGTGGTGGCGCCCAACATCGCCGAGGCCCTGTTCGCCACGGCCATGGGCCTGATCGCCGCCATCCCGGCCTACATCGCCTTCAACCGCTTCTCGTCGGACACCTCGCGCTATTCGGCCAGGCTGGAGGGGTTCGCCGACGACCTGTCGACCGCGATCCAGCGCCGCCTGGCCGAGCGGGTCTGAGCCATGGCGCTTTCGTCCCACGACGCCTTCTCCGCCGCGGGCGGAGGCTCGGGCCGCCGCCGCCGCTATGGCCGCGGCCGGCGCGGCGCGCTGTCGGAGATCAACGTCACCCCCCTGGTCGACGTGATGCTGGTGCTGCTGATCGTGTTCATGATCTCCGCGCCGCTGATGACGGCCGGCGTGCCGCTGGAGCTGCCCAAGACCGAGGCGGCGGCCATGCAGGACCAGCAGACGCCGATCACCGTCTCGATCCGCGCCGACGGGGCGGTGTTCGTCCAGGACCAGTCGGTTCCGTTCGAGAGCCTGTCGCCGCGCATCAAGGCCATGGCCGACGGCGAGCGTTCCAAGCCGATCTATGTGCGCGCCGACGGCCGCGCCTCCTATGCGGTGGTCGCCCAGGTGATGGCCTCGCTGTCCACCTCGGGCTTCTCGTCGATCAACCTGATCACCGACACGGGCGGGCCATCCTCAGGCGCGGCCGAGCAGCCCAAGGCGCCCTGAGGCCGAGTGATGGCGCGCGCGAGGATCGACTATTCGAGGGCGGGGATCGCATCGGTGGCGCTGCACGCCGCCGTGATCGGCCTGCTCATGGTCGGCGGGCTGTTCACGAAGCAACTGCCGGTGGGTTCGGTGGTGCCGATCACTATCGTGCCGAACGCCAATGTGACGAACCTTCGCGCCGCCCAGAAGGCCGAGGTGGAGCAGACCGCCCAGGCCGAGACGCCCGCGCCGCAGCCCGAGCCCACCCCGCCGACGCCACAGCCGGCGCCGACACCGCCCGCGCCGCAGCCCAAACCCACGCCGCCGACGCCCACGCCGAAGCCCGCCCCCGCGCCGACTCCCAAGCCGACCCCAGCGCCGGCGCCCAAGCCCGTTCCGGCGACGCCCGCGCCCAAGCCCGCCCCGGCCAAGCCCGCGCCGCAGAAGTCGCTCGACCTCGACGCCCTGCTGGCCAGCGTGAAGAAGTCCCAGCCCAAGACCGGCGGGGTCGGCGCGCGCGGGCCCAATCGCGCCGAGACCGCCCTTCAGGCCCGCGAGGCGGCCGGCGCCGGCCAGGCCGAGATGGCCGCGGCGGTGAACGGCCTGGCCGACAAGCTGCAACGTCTGTGGAACCCCAATTGCGAGGTCGAGGGCGGCCGCGACGTGAAGGTGCGCGCCACCTTCCAGCTCGGTCCGGCCGGCCAACTGGTGGGCGCGGTCGACGCCGGCGGGCTGGAGCACTCGTCCAGCCCCGTGGTGCGCGCCGCCGCCGAGCGGGCGATCCGCGCGGTCAACCAGGCCGCCCCTTTCTCGACACTGCCGCGCGGTTTCTTCAACCAGCGGGTCACCGTGAACTTCAACGCCCGCGAGGCCTGCGGCTAGAGGATGACATGCGACTGAAGCCCCTCTTCCTGGCGATCTTCGCCGCCCTGGCGACCACGGTGAGCCTGACGCCCGCCCGCGCGGAGATCGAGGTCAACGTCAACAAGGGCGACGTCCAGCCCCTGCCGATCGCCATCCCCGCTTTCGGCGGCCAGCGCGGCGCCGACATCGCCCAGGTGATCACCAACAACCTGGAACGCTCGGGCCTGTTCGCGCCGGTCGCCCCCAAGGCCTTCATCGAGAAGGACCTGACGGTGGCGGTCCAGCCGCGCTTCGACGACTGGAAGGCCATCAACGCCCAGGCGCTGATAAACGGCCAGGTGACGGTCGAGGGCGGCCGGCTGCGGGTCGACTTCCGCCTGTGGGACGTGTTCTCCCAGCAGCAGCTTCTGGGCCTGCAGTTCACCTCGACACCGGAGAACTGGCGGCGCGTGGCGCACAAGATCTCGGACGCGGTCTATGAGCGGCTGACCGGCGAGAAGGGCTATTTCGACACCCGAATCGTGTTCGTGGCCGAGAGCGGCGGGCGGCTCAACCGCACCAAGACTCTGGCCATCATGGACCAGGACGGGGCCAACCCCTCGTACCTGACCGACGGCTCGTACATCGTCATGTCGCCGCGCTTCTCCTCGACCAGCCAGGAGATCACCTACATGACGCTGAAGCCGACCGGCTCGGCGATCTACCTGTTCAATCTGGAGACGGCGCGCCGCGAGAGCCTGGGCAGCTTCCCGGGCATGGTCTACGCCCCGCGCTTCTCGCCCGACGGCGGGCGCGTGGCCTTCGCTGTCGAGAAGAGCGGCAACTCCGACATCTATGTGATGAACCTGAAGAGTCGCACGACCCAGCGGCTGACCACCGACCCGGCGATCGACACCTCGCCCTCGTTCTCGCCCGACGGCTCGAAGATCGTCTTCAACTCCGACCGCGGCGGCTCGCCCCAGCTGTATGTGATGAGCGCGGAGGGCGGCGCTGCGACGCGCATTTCGTTCGGCGGCGGACGCTATACTTCTCCCGTCTGGAGCCCCGCCGGCGACTTCATCGCCTTCACAAAGCAGACTGGCGGCGAGTTCCACATCGGCGTGATGCGGCCCGACGGCTCGGACGAGCGGTTGCTGACCACCAGCTATCTCGATGAAAGCCCCACCTGGGCGCCCAATGGCAGAGTTTTGATGTTCAGCCGGGAAACGCCCGGCGGCCCGCCGCGTTTGTGGACCGTGGACGTGACCGGTCGAATCCTGCGCCCTGCGCCCTATCCGGGATCGGGGTCGGATCCGGCCTGGTCGCCCTTGCTGAACTAGCGGGCTCGCCATCCCAGGCGAACCCGTCGTAACTTTCCCATAGTGGCGGTTCACGTCCGCGTAGGGATAGACAGGTAGAGAATCGTAACCCGCGCGGCGACGCGCCCTCTCCGGCCCAAGCCTAAGGAAAAGCCAAAGATGAGCTTCAGCACCAAGCACGCCCTTCGACTGGCGCTGATCGCGACCGCCGCCGCCTCGATGGCGGCCTGCGCCTCGCGTCCCAAGCCCACGCCGCCGATCTCCACCCCGACCCCGCCGGCCTCCGAGCCCGCGCCGGAACGGCCCGCGCCGACGCCCGGACCGGTGAGCCAGGGCGCCGTGCCCGGCTCCGAACAGGATTTCGTCGTGAATGTCGGCGACCGGGTCTATTTCGACACCGACGCCTTCGAAGTCCGCGCCGACGCGACGCCAGTGCTGAGCGCCCAGGCCGCCTGGCTGGCCCGGTATCCGAACGTCCAGATTCGGATCGAGGGCAATGCCGACGAACGCGGCACGCGTGAATACAACCTCGCCCTCGGCTCGCGGCGCGCCAATTCGATCCGCGACTTCCTGGTGTCCCGTGGGGTCGCCGCTTCGCGCATCGCCACCATCTCCTACGGCAAGGAACGGCCGATCGATCCAGGCACGGACGAGTCCGCCTGGCAGAAGAACCGCAACGGCCACACCGCGATCGTCAGCGGCGCGCGCTGATCCGGTCCTTGATCGGCCGACGTTTCGGAGGGGGCCTCGCGGCCCCCTCTTTGCGTTGGGCCTCCGATTTGCGAACGTTCCCGCAGCCCCAATTCGGGCGCACCGCCCGCAGATGATGAGACCATGAGCCTTCGCCGTTTCGCCTCGCCCACGCTCGCCCTGCTGCTGGTGGCCACCACCGCCGCGCCGGCCCTGTCCCAGACCCCGATGGATCCGCTCGACGCCCGAGACGCCAAGCGGCTCGACAAGATGGAGCAGGTGGTCCGAGAGCTCCGGTCGATCGTCTATCAAGGGCGTGACTCGGGTAAGCCCGTGGTGGTGCAGCCGGCCGAGACCGACTACCAGCTGCAAGAGCTGACCCGGCGGATGAGCGACCTGGAGCAGAGCCTGACGCGGGTGAACGGCCAGCTTGAAACGTCCAACCACGACCTAGCGCTCGCACGGCGCGACCTGGAGGCGCTGAAAGCCCAGAACCAGGCGCTCGACGCCCGCGCCAAGGCGCTGGAGCAGCAGGTCGCCGCGCTGGCCCCGCCGCCGCCCGCGCCGGGCGCCGACCTTTCGGGCGCGCCGCCGGCGGCCGCGCCTCCGGCGACGGCGAC
>CAMFIW010000108.1 GCA_945952355.1 uncultured Phenylobacterium sp.
GTTCGCGGGTGCGTGTCGCCGACCGCGGCCTGCGCGAGGGCATCCTGATGTCGCTGATGTCCGGCGGGGCCGGCCGTCGCCGCCGCCGCCGCCGCGGCCGTCGCGGCGGGGCCGGGTCCCGGGAGGCCATGGCATGACCGAACCGCCCCGCAAACGCATGGTCAAGCCGCCCAGCGGCGGCTCCGAGGAGGGCCGCGGCAAGCCCGCGCGCCTGAAGACCGCCAAGATGCGCACGCCCTCCCAGCAGGCCTGGCTGGAGCGGCAGGTGAACGACCCCTTCGCCGCCAAGGCCCGCGCCCACGGCTATCGCAGCCGCGCGGCCTATAAGCTGACCGAGATCGACGACCGGCTGAAGCTGCTGAAGCCCGGCGCGCGCATCGTCGACCTGGGCCTCGCCCCCGGCGGCTGGACCCAGGTGGCCATCGAGCGCGGCGTCACCGCCATCGCCGGCGTCGACTTGCTGCCGGTCGACCCGCTGCCGCCCGCCCACATCCTGCAGATGGACTTCACCGATCCGGCCTGCGGACCGAAGCTGATCGAACTGCTCGGGGGCGCGCCGGACGCCGTGCTGTCGGACATGGCGCCCAACACGGTCGGCCATCGCCGGACCGACCACCTGCGGATCATGGGCCTGATCGAGGCCGCCGCCGATTTCGCCATCACCGTGCTGAAGCCCGGCGGCGCGTTCGTCGCCAAGGCCTTTCAGGGCGGCGAGACCGCCGACGTCATGACCCTGCTGAAGCGCAACTTCACCGACGTGCGCAATCTCAAGCCCAAGGCCAGCCGCGCCGACTCCTCCGAAGTCTTCCTCGTCGCCACCGGCTTCAAGGGGCGCTGAGAACAAGGCGTGCTCGCTTCCCTTCTCCCCTTGCGGGAGAAGGATCTATTCCGCCGCCAAGCGTGGTTCTAAGGGACCGGTTCGCCGCCGTCGCAGCACCCGCGCTCGCCGCTTCCTGAGCCAGATCACCACCCCGGTGACGCTCAGCGCCGCCACCACCAGGCCCATGGCCGAGATCAGGATCCGCCCCGGCAACCCGAGGATCCGCCCCGAATGCAGCGGGAACTGCGCCTGGACGAAGATGTCGGCCGCCGTGCCCCTCCAGGGCTGCCGGTCGCCGACCAGCCGCCCGTCGCCACCGTCGAAATAGAGATAGGGCGGCCCGACCCCGGCCGCGCCGTGATCGCCCCCGGGCGCGTGGAACGCCACGCCATAGAGCCCGTATTCCGGGGAATAGAAGGCGCTGCCGGCTGGCGCGGTCCAGCCGCGCCGCGTCGCCTCCGCCTGGGCCCGCGCGATCACCTGCGCATAGCCGACCTTGGGCAGGATCGGGTCGGTCGCCGCATGCGGCTTGCGCGCGTCGAACGGGCTCGGCGTCACCTGCGAGACCTTCGACATCACCGGGAAGAACACCTCGCTGTAGAGGTTCAGCGAGAACGCCGTGAAGGCCACCGTGAACAGTACGCCCCACAGCCACAGCCCGAACGCCCGGTGAATGTCGAAGTTGATCCGGTAGGCGCCGGCGCCGCGCTTGATCGTCCAGGCCGGCTTCCATCGGGCCCAGAAACTCTTGCGCTTCGCCGCTCCGGCCTTGCCCGCCGGCAGGGTCAGGTAGAAGCCGACGAAGCAGTCGAGCGTCCACAGGAGCGCGATCCCGCCCATCAGCCACACGCCCCAGCGGTCGATGCCCCACATCGCCGGAGTGTGCAGGCTGTAGTGCAGCACATAGAGGAACGAGACGAAGGTCTCCTTGGTGATCGGCCAGGCCGCGCCCCATTCTCGCCGCCCCAGCTCCGCGCCGTCGGCGGGATCGACGAACACCTGGTTGTAGCGCGGCGCCACATAGCGGCGGGTCTTGGGATCGCGTCCGCCCTCGACGCCGAAGGCCAGGGAATGGCCGGGTTCGGCGGCCAGCGGCACGAAGGTCACCAGGATCGCCGGATCCTTCGCCTGCAAGGCTGCGGCGAGCTGCAGCGACGGGATCGCCGGACCCGCCGCCCGCGCCTTCGTCAGGTCGGCGTTCAGCACCTCGTCCAGTTCGTGGTCCCAGGAGATCACCGCCCCGGTCAGGCCGGAGACGATCAGGAAGCCGGCGATGACCAGGCCGACCCAGCGGTGCAGGACGCCGAGATAGGGGCGAAGGCTCATGGTCGCCTCAGAAGGCGTAGTCGAGGCTGAGCGACACGCTGCGCGGCGCGGCGAAGTAGGCCTGGTTCCACTTCAGGCTGGTCAGGTACTTCTCGTCGCCGACATTCTTGACGTTCAGCGTCGCGCGCAGCGGCTCGGCCAGCTTCACGCTCGCCATCAGGTCGACGACCGCATAGGCTTTCTGCGGAATGACGGCGATGTCCTGGATGTGGATGTCGCTCTGCCAGCGAATGGCGGCGCCCAGCTTCAGATCGCGCAGCGACGGGATCGAATAGGTGGTCGTGGCCTTCAGCGTCTTGCGGGGCAGGTAGGTGCGCACGTCGGCGCCGTCCGAGCCCCTGATCCGCAGCTGGGTCCAGCCGCCTCCGACCGTCCAGTGCTCGGTGATCGCGCCGGTCGCCTCGAATTCGTAGCCGCTCACCCGGGTGTCGACGCCCGAGTAGTAGCTCTTGCCGTCGGCGAAGCTCCCCGCGTACTCGGCGAGCCCGGCCTGGGTCGAGCGGAACACCGCCGCCGTGGCGTAGAGCCGCTTGTCGAACCACTCGCTCTTCAGCCCGGCCTCGTAGCTCTCGCCGTGGGCGGCCGACAGCGTCTGGTGGTTCACGTCCACCTCCGACTGCGGATTGAAAATGTCGGTGTAGCTGGCATAGGCCGAGATCGTCGGGGTGATCTCGTAGATCAGGCCCACATAGGGACTGGCCTTCGACTCGTCGCGCGCGACGCTCACCCCGTAGGAATAGCCCTTGGAGGTCAGCTTCACCGCATTGGCCCCGACCACGGCCTTCAGCCGATCGGTCAGGTCCAGGTGGGCGGCGGCGTAGAGGCGATACATCCGGTCGGTGGAATCCGCCGCCAGATAGGGATCGGGATAGGCCGGCTCGGCCACCTGGCTCGTCCCCCAGAGGTTCACCGCCGGATAGGTCGGATACGTGCTGGAGAAGGCCTCGTATTCGGTCCCGTGCGATTGCGAGGCGCTGGCGCCGACCACCAGCTCATGGGTGCGGCCGAACAGTTTCACCGGGCCGGAGGCGTAGGCGTCCAGCAGGTACTGCCGGTACTGCGAGGGATAGATGCCGCTCATCCCGCCGACGCCGAGGCCGGTCGCGCGATCGGGATTGCCGAAGGCGTAGAGCAGCTTGGCCTTCTCGTCGAAGCGACGGTAGGTCGCCACCGCCCTGGCCTTCCAGCCGTTGTCGAACTGGTAGGCCGCCTCGCCGAACGCGGTCTGGTCGCGGACGTTCCAATAGGTCCAGTCCGCCGAGGTCGAGGCCGAAACCGGATAGTCGATCAGGCCGCCGTCCGAATAGGTGAGGGGTAGCGCGCCCCACAGCACGCCGCGCGCCCGGTTGTCCTGCAGGGAATAGCCGCCGGCGAGGGTCAGCTTCGGCGTGACCGCCCAGGACAGCGCCCCGTAATAGACGTTCCGGTTCACCCCGTAGTGGTCGAGATAGGAGCCCTTGTCCTCGTTGGCGTAGACCAGCCGGCCCGTCACGCCCTCGGCGATGGGGCCGGAGATGTCCGCCTCCAGGCGCCTGTCGTCCCAGGAGCCGTATTGCAGCGAGGCGGAGGCCTGGAAGTCGGCCGTCGGCCGCTTGCGCACATAGTTGATCGTCGCCGACGGATTTCCGGCGCCGGTCATCATGCCGTTGGCGCCGCGCACCACCTCGACCCGATCGAAGATGGCGGTGTCGAGATCGCCGAACTGGATGCCCCAGATCAGCGGCAGGCCGATCCCGTCGACCTGGAAGTTGGTGATGTCGAAGCCGCGCGAGTTGTAATAGGTCCGGTCGGTCTCGACCTTCTCGACATTGACCCCCGGCGCCATGGCCAGCAGCTCGTTGGCGCTGGTCAGGGCGAAATCCTTGATCTGGGCGCGCGAGACCACGGTCACCGACTGCGGCGTCTCCTTCAGGCTGAGGTCCAGCCCGGCCACCGCCGCCGTGCTGGTGCGCTCGCCGGTGACGATCACGCCCTCGACCTCGGCGCCCGCATCCGCTCCGTCATCGGCGAGGGCGAGGTTCGCCCATCCCCCCGCGGCCAGGATGGTCGAGAGCAGGAGGACGGAGCGGGAGGAGGGGGACATGGGAAGGCTCGATATGCAGTTAAGAACTATTCGCAAAAGTCGGATAGCTCGTGCCGCTCGGTCGAGTCAATGCGAGTGCGAAGCATTCGCAAATATGGGACGCATTCCGGCCACTGCTGCAAGCGTCGGTTAGGGCGGAGGCGGGGCCTTTGGGGTCTTGGCGCCCTCGGCTACGAGCCAGCCGGTCAGTTGCGCCAGGGCTCGTTCGTGCCGTCCGGGCGTGGCGATCAGGGCGAAGGCGCTCTCGGCGCGGCGAAAGCCGAGCGGAGCGATCAGGCGGCCGGCGATCACGTCCTCGGCGACCAGCGGCCAGGGCAGGACCGCCACGCCCAGGCCCGCCAGGGCGGCGTCCATGGCGAAATGCAGGTGCGCGAAGGGCCGTTCGACCGCCGGCGGCAGCTCGACCCCCGCCAGCGCCGCCCAGATCGCCCAGCCCTGCGGGTGGGTCTGGGCCGCCAGGCGCGGCGCGAGCATCGGGTCGGCGTGGCGTGAAGCCAACGCCGGGGCCAGCACCGGGCCGATATGGTTCGGGATGAAGGGCGTCACGCCGGGCTCGGCCAGCCGGCTCGAGGGCAGGATGCGGATCACCGCGTCGGCTCCGCGATGCGAGGTCGCCTGCGGCGCCAGCTCCTCGAGTTGCAGGCGCACATTGGGCCGTGCGGCCGCGAAGCCGCCCAGGCGCGGGATCAGCCATTTCACCGAGACCGACGCGTTGACGGCCAGCTTCAGGTCGTCGCCGTCCCGCCGCACCTGGCGCACGGCCCACGCGATCCGGTCGAAGGCCTCGGTGAGGGAGGGCAGGAGTTCTCGTCCTGCTTCCGTGAGTTCCAGTCGGTTCTTGGGCCCGGTGAACAGCTTGACGCCGAGGGACTCCTCCAGGGCCTTCACCTGGCGGCTCACCGCCGAATGGGTGACGTGCAGCTCCTCCGCCGCCAGCGTCGCCCGTCCGGTCCGCGCCATGGCCTCGAAGGCGCGCAGGGCGTTCAGCGACGGCGTCGCTCCTGATGTGAGATTATCGAACATCGAATGCTAGATATGTCGATTTCCTCGAAACGGCAATCGGCGCACAAGCTCGCCATGGCGGCCCGATCCTCCTCCGCGATCCTGACCCTCGGCCTCGGCGCCGGCCAGATGCTCGCCTTCGCCTCCAGCTTCTACCTGATGGGCGTGCTCGGCGACGGCATGGCCGCCGACCTCGGCCTGAAGCCCAGCCTCGTCGTCGGCCTGATGTCCCTGGCCCTGGCGGCCAGCGCCCTGGCGGCGCCCAGCGCCGGCCGCTGGATCGACGCCCGCGGCGGCAAAACCCCCCTGATCGCCTCCAATATCACCTTCGCCCTCGCCCTGGCCGCGATCGGCCTCAGCCAGAACGTCCTGGTCCTAGGCGGCGCGCTGTCCCTCCTGGGCGTCGGCATGGCGCTCGGTCTCTACGGCACGCCCTTCGCCATCCTCGTCGAACTGTTCGGCGACGAGGCCAGGCGACCGATCACCGGCGTCGCCCTGATCGGCGGGCTGGGCTCCAGCGTCGGCTGGCCCGCCACGCTCTTGCTGGAACAGCACTTGGGCTGGCGCGGCGCCTGCTTCGCCTGGGCCGGCGTTCACCTGCTGATCTGCCTGCCGCTCGCCGCCTGGCTGGTCCCGGCGGTCCGGGGCCGCCACGCCGCGCCGGACGACGACGCGCCCGCCGAGCCGGTGGTCTGGGACCGCCGCATGATCCAGCTCGCCGTGCTCTTCGCCTGCGCCTGGTTCATCTCCACCTGCATGAGCGCCCATCTGCCCCGGCTGCTCACCGCGCTCGGCCTGTCGCCGACCCGCGCCGCCTCGACCGCAGCCCTGGTCGGGATCGCCGCGGTCTCGGTGCGGCTGGCGGAGTTCACCGTCCTGCGGCGCTTTCCGCCGCTGTTCGCCACCCGCGCCGCGACCCTGATGCATCCGCTGGGTGCCCTGGCGGTCCTGGTCGCCGGCCCGCTGGCCGCGCCGGCTCTCGCCCTGGGGCAGGGCGCCGGCAACGGCATGCTGACCGTCGCCAAGGGCGTGCTCCCGCTGAACCTCTTCGGCCGCCGCGGCTACGCCTATCGCTCGGCCCTTTTGTCGCGCCCCGCCCAGATCGCCCAGATCGGCGGGCCGGCCATCTATGGCCTAGCGCTGGAGCGTTCGCCCCAGTTCGCGCTCGGCCTCTCGTCCCTGCTGTGCCTCGTCATGTTCGCCATGACCTTCGGCCTCGACCGCGCCGCCCGCCCCATCTTGGAGGATCAGACCGCATGACCCCCGACGACGCCCTTGCCGCCAGGCCCCCCCTACCGTTATACGCGGCCCGCAAAATGGAGAGTCTCATGGAGATTCGCGAAGGGCTCACCTTCGACGACGTTTTGCTCGAACCGGGTCCGTCCGATGTGATGCCGACCCAGGTGGACACCGCCACCAAGTTCACGCGCGAAATCAGTCTGAACATCCCGATCGTTTCGTCGGCGATGGACACCGTGACCGAGAGCCGCCTGGCCATCGCCATGGCCCAGGCCGGCGGGATGGGGATCCTTCACCGCAACCTGACGGTCGAGGAACAGGCCGACCAGGTGCGCGAGGTGAAGCGCTACGAAAGCGGCATGGTCATCAACCCGCTGACCATCCATCCGGACACCAAGCTGAGCGAGGTCCGCGAGATCAAGGCGCGGCGCAAGATCTCCGGCTTCCCGGTGGTCGAGCCCGGCAGCGGCAAGCTGGTCGGCATCCTGACCAACCGCGACATGCGGTTCGAAGGCTCCGCCGACGTGCCCGCCAAGGCGCTGATGACCACGGAGAACCTGGTCACGGTCAAGGAAGGCGTCAGCCAGGCCGAGGCGCAGGACCTGCTCCGCCGCCACAAGATCGAGCGCCTGATCGTGGTCGACGATGCCTATCGCGCCGTGGGCCTGATCACGGTCAAGGACATGGAGAAGGCCCAGGCCCACCCGGCCGCGGCCAAGGACGCCCAGGGCCGCCTGCTGGTCGGCGCGGCCTCGACCGTCGGCGACGGCGGCTTCGAGCGCTCCATGGCCCTGGTCGACGCCGGGGTCGACGTGGTGGTGATCGACACCGCCCACGGCCACAACTCCGAGGTCGCCAAGGCCGTCGGCCGGCTGCGCCGCGAGGCCAACCGGGTTCAGATCGTCGCCGGCAACATCGCCACCTATGACGGGGCCCGCGCCCTGATCGAGGCGGGGGCCGACGCGGTGAAGGTGGGCATCGGTCCGGGCTCGATCTGCACCACCCGCATCGTCGCGGGGGTGGGCGTGCCGCAACTGACCGCCATCGCCGACGCGGTTCGCGCGGCTCAGGGTTCCGGGGTCCCGGTGATCGCCGACGGTGGCATCAAGTATTCCGGAGACCTCGCCAAGGCGATCGCCATGGGCGCCCACGTGGCGATGATGGGCTCGGCCTTCGCCGGCACCGACGAGGCGCCGGGCGAGGTGTTCCTCTACCAGGGCCGCTCCTACAAGGCCTATCGCGGCATGGGTTCGCTGGGCGCCATGGGCTCCGGCTCGGCCGACCGCTACTTCCAGAAGGACGTGTCGGCCCTGAAGCTGGTGCCCGAGGGCATCGAGGGCCAAGTCGCCTACAAGGGCCCGATCGGCGGCATCCTGCAC
>CAMFIW010000109.1 GCA_945952355.1 uncultured Phenylobacterium sp.
GCGCGCGGTCTCCAGGAACTGGGCCCGGCCCATGGCGGAGGCTCCGCCGGCCGCCAGGCGCTCGTTCATCAGGGTCACTAGGCTGACCTTCCAGCCGTCGCCCTCGGCGCCCAGCCGCTGGCTGTCGGGCACGCGCACGTCGGTAAAGAACACCTCGTTGAAGCCCGAGCCGCCTGACATCTGGTGGATCGGCTTCACCTCCACGCCCGGCGACTTCATGTCGAGCCAGAACATGGTCAGCCCCTTGTGCTTGGGCACGTCGGGATTGGTCCGCACGATGACGATGCCGAAGTCCGAGAACTGGGCGCCCGTCGTCCACACCTTCTGGCCCGAGATCAGCCAGTCGCCGGAACCGTCCGGCGCACGCACCGCCTTGGTCCGCGCCGCCGCCACGTCCGAGCCGCCCGACGGTTCGGAGAACAGCTGGCACCAGATCTCCTCGCCGCGGATGGCGGGGCCGGCGAAGCGCTCCTTGGTGGCCTGGTCGGCGAAGTTCATCACCGTCGGCACGCACATGCCGAGGCCGATCTGGAACGGGTTCGACGGGATCGGATACTTCGCCTCTTCGGCGCTGAAGATCACGCTCTGCAGCGGCAGGCCGCCCTGCCCGCCCCACTCCTTGGGCCAGGTGATGCAGGCATAGCCGGCGGCCGCCTTCTTGGCCTGCCAGGCCTTGGCGGGGCCAAGATTGTCGCCGCCCTCTGGATCGCTCTCGTGGGCGCGCGTCTTCGGCGCGTTGGCCTCCAGCCAGTCGCGGACCTGTTGGCGGTAGGCGGCTTCTTCGGGGGTGTCGTTGAAGTCCATGATCCGATCTCCCTGGAGCGTGTTAGCCGAAAGTGTGAGCGGTTTCGGCGGTCAACACGCTCCAATTTTGAATGAGAGCCCTTTTGGGCTCTAGGCGGCCGCGTTGCGACGTTCGAGTTGGCTGACGAGGCGCTCTTTCCACACGCGCGGCGCGCCGGCCACGAGCTGGAGCTGGCGCGAACGCCGGTAGTGCAGGTGGCAATCCATCTCCCAGGTGAAGCCGATGCCCCCGTGGGTCTGGATGTTCTCCTTGGCCGCGAACCAGTAGGCCTCGCTGCCGGCGATCCGCGCCGCGCTCGCCGCCACCGGCAGCTCCGGCGCATTGGTGTTCAGCGCCCAGGCCCCGTAATAGGCGTTCGAGCGGCTGAGCTCGTTCTTCACGTACATGTCGGCCAGCTTGTGCTTGATGGCCTGGTAGCTGGCGATGGTCCGGCCGAAGGCGTAGCGCTCCAGCGCGAAGTCCTTGGCCATCTCCAGGCAACGGTCGGCGCCGCCCGTCTGTTCGAACGCCAGCAGCACGGCCGCCCGATCCAGGATCTGCTCCAGGAGGTCGAAGCCCTCGCCCGCTCCGCCCAGCCGTTGGGCCGCCGCGCCGGAGAAGGTCAGCTTGGCCGCATCTCGGGTCGGATCGAGCGTCTTCACCGCCTCGCGGGTCACGCCGCCGCCTAGCTCGACCAGGAACAGGCCGGGCTTGCCGCCCTCCTTGGCCAGGACCAGGCCCAGCGTGGCGATATCGCCGTCCGTCACCGGGATCTTGGCCCCCGACAGCTTGCCGCCCTCGACGCTCGCCTGCAGGTTCGAGCCAGTGACGACGCCCGGGCCTTCGGATGTCGCCAGGCAGCCGATCACCTCGCCGGCCGCGATCTTCGGCAGCCAGGCCTTCTTCTGCTCGTCGGAGCCGGCCAGCATCAGGGCCTCGGCCAGGATGTAGACGGTGGAGGCGAACGGGATCGGCGCCACCGCGCGGCCAAGCTCCTCTGCGATCACGCAGAGCTCCAGGTGACCGAGACCGAGCCCGCCGAGCTCCTCGGGGATCGCCGCCCCCAGCCAGCCCTGGGCGGCCACCGCGGCCCACAGCTCGGCGTCATGGCCCTTGGCGTCGTCGTCCAGCACCTTGCGCACGCGCGTGGCCGGGCAGTTGGCGTCGAGGAACTTGCGCGCCTCGCCCTTGAGGAATTTCTGGTCGTCCGAGAAATCGAAGTTCATTTCCGCCCATCCCCGACGCGCGCGCCGGTCTGTTTCTGGTCTTTGAGATGACCATAGCCGGCTGACGCCGGGGCAGAAAAGATTGACCTCGCGTCAAGAATTTCAGGGTCTTATGGCGCCCCGAGAACCACCGAGGGCTGCGGAATGGCCAAGGCGATCTTCCAGAAGAACCAGCGCGTCTGGGTCGAGAGCGTGGGCGCCTGGGCGACGGTCGAGAAGCTTGTTCCGATCTGGGCCAAGGGCTTCGACGAACCGGTCCGCGTCACCTACGACGTGGGCCTCGGCCGCGACTTCCAGGCCAGCGAACTGCGCGCCGAGCAGGAGGCCGACGAACTGGCCGACGCCGCCCCGCGCTGGCGGCTGCTGCGCGCCCGCAACAAGTGGCAGACACCCGAGAACTGCCGACACCATCCCTTCCCCGGCAGCTACCCGGTGGTGGTGACCGACGCCAACGACTGGGGCGGCTGGCGCACGCCGGGCGCCGAATACGACCGCGATCCGCACAAGATCGAGTACCAGGCCCGCTTGATCGCCCAGGCGCCGCGCCTGCTCGTGATGGCCCAGCGCCTGGCCGAGATGATCGAGGAGACCCCGGGCGCGCCGCCGGAACTGCAGCGCCTCGCCGAGGAGGGTCGCAAGATCGACCAGTATCTGCGCGACATCCCGGCTCCACCCGAGGGATATGTCCCCCCGGGCGAAGCGGTCCAGGCCGCGGAATAGGGCGAGCCGCGAGGCGGGTCGCGCCCGCCGCCAACCCCCAGCGGGCGACGGGCGCGCTTGGGTGTCGGACCTAGAACTTGTAGCCCAGGCCAGCGGAGACCACCCAAGGGTCGAGCCCGACCTTCGAGGTCAAGGTTCCGTTGTTGATGTTCGCGCGGGTGTCGAAGAACACCTTCTTGGCGTCGATATTGACGCTCCAGCGATCCTTGGTTGCGATGTCGACGCCCGCCTGGAGCGCGTATCCCGCGCCATCGCGCAGCTTGACCTTGAAACCGTTGGCGTCCTTGCCGTCAAAAAACAGCATGTAGTTCAGACCGGCGCCCACATAAGGGCTGATCCTTGCCGTGGGCGCGAAGTGGTACTGGATGGCCACGACGGGCGGGAGCACCCAGGTTTCGTGAACTTTCACGTCGACGCCGGGTCCCACCGCCTTCACCGTATGGCGGGTAGCGCCGGCGATGGCCTCGATCGCCACATGGTCGGTTAGGAAATAGGACAGGCCGATGGTCGGCATGACGTCGTACTTCACGTCGGCGTGGAGCCCGGTCGCCGCTCCGGCCGCGGTGTTGATGGCGTCGCCGGCGTCAGGCGCCACGTCCGTCACCCGAACGTTCAGCATGATCAGCCCCTGGTGCTTGGGCTGAAAGTCGTCGGCATGGGCCGCGCCGGCCAGGGCGACGGCGGCGGCCGTCAGCAGCGCGATCTTGGTGGTCTTCATGATGTTATCCCCTCGGCGTCGTCAGGAGCGCCGTTCCTGGGGCGGTTTTCCTACGGGACGGCGGCGCGCGCCTTGACCTCAATCAAACATCCGTTTGAAATCTGGACGCTCGAGGCTCGCGTTTTCGCCGCTGCGGCGCTCGCCCTTCGCGTCCCGATGGCTTAAATCGTGGGGATGCGCACCGACACCCCCCAGCCGATCCGGCTCTCGGACTATCGCCCGCCCGCCTTCCTCATCGACGAGGTCCATCTGGCCTTCGACCTGGCGGCCAACGCGACGCGGGTCAGGGCCAGGCTGACCGTCCGGCGCAACGGCGAGCACTCAGAGCCCCTCGTGCTCAACGGTGAGCGGCTGAAGCCCATTTCGGTGGCCGTCGACGGCCGGGTCCTGGCCGAGGCCGAACGGACCTTCGACGACGAATTCCTGACCGTCCCGGGCGTGCCCGACGCCTTCGTCCTGGAAACCGAGGTCGAGATCGATCCCGAGGCCAACAAGGCGCTGGACGGCCTCTACATGTCCGGTGGCCGCTTCTGCACTCAGTGCGAGGCCGAAGGCTTCCGCAAGATCACCTGGTACCCGGACCGCCCGGACGTACTTTCGCGCTTCACCGTGCGGATCGAGGCCGACAATTCCTTCCAAAGGCTGCTGTCCAACGGCAACCTCATGCAGTCCGGCGACCTGCCCGGCGGCCGCCATTTCGCGGTGTGGAACGATCCGTTCCCCAAGCCCTGTTACCTGTTCGCCCTGGTGGCCGGCGAGCTCGACGAGCTGGCCGACAAGCTGGTGACCATGACCGGACGCACGGTCGACCTGAAGATCTATGTCGACCCCGGCATGGCCCCCCGCGCGGCCTACGCCATGGACGCCCTGAAGCGTTCTATGAAGTGGGACGAGGAGGCCTTCGGCCGCGAATACGATCTTGACCTGTTCATGATCGTCGCCGTGCGCGACTTCAATTTCGGGGCGATGGAGAACAAGGGGCTGAACATCTTCAACTCCTCGCTCCTGCTGGCCGACGAGAAGACCGCCACCGACCTCGACTACGAGCGCATCGAGAGCGTGGTCGCCCACGAGTACTTCCACAACTGGACCGGTGACCGCATCACCTGCCGCGACTGGTTCCAGCTCTGCCTGAAGGAAGGCCTGACCGTCTTCCGCGACCAGAGCTTCTCGGCCGACATGCGCGGCGCCGCCGTCCAGCGAATCAAGGATGTGAAGGCCCTGCGCGCGCGCCAGTTCGCCGAGGACCAGGGGCCTCTATCGCACCCCGTACGGCCGTCCAGCTACCTGAAGATCGACAACTTCTACACCGCGACCATCTACGAGAAGGGCGCGGAGGTGATACGGATGCTCAAGACCCTGATCGGGCCCGAGACCTTCCGGCAGGGTATGGACCTCTATTTCGACCGTTGGGACGGCCACGCCACCACGGTCGAGGAGTTCATCAAGTGTTTCGCCGAGGTGTCCGGCCGCGACCTTACGGACTTCTTCGCCTGGTACGAACAGGCGGGCACGCCGAACCTGTCGATCCAGCATCGCTACGACGCCGACCGGAGGATCCTCGAGCTCGACCTGGCGCAGGCGATCTCGCCCACCCCCGGGCAACCCGACAAGCGCCCCCTGCCCACCCCGATCCGGGTCGGCCTCATGGACGCAGAGGGCCGCACCCTGGCCTTCCAGCGCGATGGCCAGGCGATGGACGAGACCCTGGTCGTGCTCGACAGCGCCTCGGCCAAGATCACTCTGGAGGGGGTCGATGCGCCGCCGGTCGTGTCGGCCCTGCGCGGCTTTTCGGCGCCGGTGAACCTGACCACGGACGCCCGGCCGCAGGATCGCTATGTCCAGCTCGCCGCCGACGACGATCTGTTCAACCGATGGGAAGCCGGCCAGGAATTGGCCCGCGCCCTGATCCTCACCCGTGCGGCCGGCAAGCCGGATGAAGTCGGCGAAGAGCGCTACGCCCATGCGATGGAGCGCGCCCTGGGGGACCAGGCTTCCGACCCAGCATTCAAGGCCCTGCTGCTCGCCCTGCCGAGCGAGGCGGACCTGGCCCTCGCCCGCCGGCCGGCCGACCCGGCGGCGATCCACGAGGCCCGCGAGGCGCTGCGACAACGCCTCGCCCTCCACCTGGGCGACGACCTGAAGCGCCTGCATATCGGCCTGCAGGAGCTCGGCGAGTTCTCGCCCGACGCCGCCAGCGCCGGCCGGCGCGCCTTGCGCAATGCGGCGCTGGAACTCCTGGCCGCCAATCCCCGCGCCGATGTGGGCGAACTGGCGGACGGACACTATCGCGCCGCCGTCAACATGACCGACTCCATCGGCGGCCTGAACGCCCTGATGCTGATCGGCGGTGACCTTTTCGAATCCGCCGTGGCCGACTTCTACGAACGCTGGAAGAACGAGCCCCTGGTGGTCGACAAGTGGTTCGCCCTGCAGGCCCGCGATCCCAGCGAAGGCGCGCTCGGTCGCGTGCTGGGCCTGACCGCCCATCCGGCGTTCGACCAGAAGAACCCCAATCGGCTGCGCGCCCTGGTCTCGACCTTCGCCAGCGGCAACCCGGCCCGGTTCCACGATCCGTCGGGCGCGGGCTACCGGTTCCTGGCCGATCAGATCCTCGCCGTCGACGGCTTCAACCCCATGACCGCCGCGCGAATGGTTGAGCCGCTCGGCGGATGGCGGCGCTACGACCCCGAACTCGGCGCCCTCATGCGTCAGGAGCTCAAGCGGATCGTCGAAGCCCCGGGCCTGTCGAAGAACGTCTACGAGCTGGCGAGCAAGGCCCTGGCGGAGGACTGATCACCCGCCCGGCGCGAGTCTGTGGGCGTAACATTCCGAATCGTTTGAAACATTCTCTCGGTCTGGCGCCGCCGGCGCGGCGAGGAGACGGTCCGAATGAGCATATCGCTGGCGCGGATCAAGTTCATGGTCGTGGACGACAACCTCCACGCCATCGACCTGGTGAAGACCATGCTCCGCGGGTTCGGCGTCGATCAGGTCGCCGAGGCCCAGACCATCGCGCAAGCCAAGGCGGCGCTGAAGGCCGCGCCCGTGGACATCCTCATCCTGGACTACATGCTGGGCGACGAGGAGGGGGTCACGCTCGCACGGCACCTGCGCCGAGACCCGGCGAGCCCGTCGCCCTTCATGCCGATCATCATGTTGACCGGCCATGCGGATCGTACTCGCGTGATGGCCGCCCGCGACGCAGGCGTGAACGAATTCTGCGTCAAGCCGCTGACCCCATCCGACCTGATGAAGCGGATCATGGCGGTGATCGAGCATCCACGGCCGTTCATTCGGTCCGACACCTATTTCGGTCCGGATCGCCGCCGCCACGACGACCCCAAGTACACCGGGCCGGAGCGGCGCCGCGACCGCAAGAAGCGCTGATCACCGCCTTCGTGTGACCGTATGACTCTCGTGACGCGGAGAATCCGCACAAGTAGACTCGCCTCAGATTTGGGGTGACTCGGTAAAGGTGAGGGAGCGGCGGGCGTTGGCCAGACGCGGGGGGGAAGACGCGGCCGCGACCAGCCCGAGCCGGCGCAAGGCGCCGCCCGGGGCGGCGGGTCGCCGCGCCCAGCCCGGCCAATCCCTGGCGCGCGCGGCCATTCTCTCGGCCCTGCTCCTGCTGGCGATCTACACGGCCGCCGCGGTGGTGCGCCTGCGCCACGAGCCGCAGACCGCCACCCTCGCCAACACCGCGCTTCCCCAGCGGGCTGAGACCTTGGCCGCAAGGCTCGACACCGAGGCCGCCAGCCTGCGTGGTGGCCTGCTCGCCGCGCGTGACATTCTTCAGCGGGGCGAGGCGCAACCCATCGACGCGGCCAGGAGCGCCCTTTCGATCTCCGCCGGGTCCGCCGCCGCCGTCGGGGTGGTCGGCGACCAGGGCGTCGTTGCGGTGGCCGGCAAGGGCGATTCCATCGGCTGGCTGGAGCTCGCCAAGGCCGCGGACCGGTCCGGCCAGGAAATCTGGCTGGGCGTCACCGGCCAGGCGCGACCGGGCTTGGCGATCGCCACCCTGGCCGGCACCGAGAAGGGCCGCCGCTGGGTGATCGTCACGGGCGACGCCGCCCGAATTTCGGCCCGGCTGGGCGGCGACGGCCAGGACTATGTCGTCACTGCGGATGGCGCGGTCGTGGCGGGCGCGGGGGTCACCCCCGGCGACCTCCTCAGCGCTCGGCTCGGTCTCGGCCCGGAGGACCTCAAGAGCGACCGCAAGCTCGCCCGGGGCCGCACACCCCAGGGCCAGGCGCTCGACCTCGCCTCCCGACCCGCCCTGGGCGGCGCACTCTATGCGATCGCCGCCGCGCCGTCGTCGCCGAACGAGGGCGCGGCGGTGGCGGCCCAGTTCACCTGGCTGATGATTCCCCTCGCCGCGGCCTTCCTGCTCGG
>CAMFIW010000110.1 GCA_945952355.1 uncultured Phenylobacterium sp.
AGCCCGAACTGTCCGACACCTACACCGTCGGCTTCGTGGCCCAGCCCTCGTTCGCTCCGGGCCTGAACTTCTCGGTCGACTGGTTCGACATCAAGGTCGACCAGTACATCTCGGGCATCGGCGCCGATACGATCATCAAGAACTGCGTCGACACGCTGAGCAGCTTCTACTGCGGCCTCGTTCACCGAGACTCCAGCGGATCCCTGTTCCTGTCCTCGCAAGGCTACGTGACCGACACCACGCTCAACACCGGCTCGCTGCATACCCGCGGCATCGACTTCGCGGCCAACTACCGCACGAGCCTGGACGTCATCGGGCTGGACGGCATGGGCAGCGCGACCTTCTCGCTGGCCTCGACGTGGCTGGACAAGCTGGAGACCCAGTCCCTGCCGGGCGGCGACACCATCGACTGCGCCGGCCTCTACGGCGCGATCTGCACCGGCCTCGGCGGCTCGACGGGACCGAATCCGAAATGGCGTCACAAGTTCCGGGCCACCTGGAACACGCCGTTCCCGCTCGACCTCGCCCTGTCGGCCCAGGTTCGCTACATCTCCGCCGTCGACCTGGATATGACCTCCAGCCAGACCGGCCTGGGCGGCTCCTCGCCGGCGACCTCGCCGGCGACGGACCTGCGGCTCGGTTCCCGGACCTATCTGGACCTGCTGGCCACCTTCACGGTGAAGGACAAGTACAACTTCCGCGTCGGCATCAACAACGTGCTCGACAAGGATCCGCCGCTGGTGGGCCAGTCCAACTGCCCGGCCGGCGCCTGCAATGGCAACACCTACCCGCAGACCTACGACGCGCTGGGGCGCTACGTGTTTGTCGGCTTGAGCGCGGACTTCTAGCGCGCGACGCGGCCCCGGCGGATCTTGCCGGGGCCGCGCTCTTTTTCCCGGGTTTCGTTCGGGGTTCCGACCCCTTGGGGTCGGCAAGAGCGCCGGGCCTTCGTCACATTGCGGTGCGAACGTATCGCATTTGGCTCAATCTTGGCGGGTCGGCGACAATCTGAAGCCAAGTCACTGCCTGCATGACATCGAATTAGCTCTTTGCGGTCCTAGGTTCCGACCGTCACGGAGGGTTCGGTTCATGCCGTACACGGGCGATATCGACGCAAGATCTCTCATCAGGGGAACTCAAGACCGGAGCCGCGCCGCCAGGGGTGGCTCGCCCGCCATTCGCGGCCAACGAGGTGCGGCATGAACATGCCCCTCGCGCGCGGCCTGCATCCCTCCAGCGAGACCGCGGCCTATCCCTTGCCTGACCTAGCGGACGCTCAACGCATCCTCGTCGTCGACGCCGACGAGGACTCTCGGGCCCGCTCGATCGCCTCGCTCCGCGAACAGGGCTGGGAAGCTCATGGAGTGTCCAGCGCGGCGGCCATGGACGCGCTCCTGGCGACGGACGAGTTCGGCCTGCTGCTCCTCGACCAGATCCTGCCGGGCGAGAGCGGCCTCTCGGTCTGCCGCCGCCTCAGCCGGACCCGTCCGCGCCTGGGCATCGTGTTCCTGAGCCAGTGCGCCGACGAGACCGATCGCATCGTCGCCCTCGAACTCGGCGCCGACGACTACATCCTGAAGCCTTGCAATCCTCGTGAACTGGTGGCCCGCCTGCGCGCCTTCCTTCGCCGCCGCGCCATCGAAGCCGCGATCCGCGAGGCCGCCCCGACGGCGGAGCGCGTCCGCGGGGATGCCAACGGGCCGTGGACGCTCAACCCCATGTGCAACTCGATCACCGCGCCGTCGGGCGCTGAGATTCGGCTGGCGGGGGCGGAGATCGCGCTGCTCAACGTGATGGTCGGCGAGCCCAAGACCCTGCTCTCCCGCGACGATCTCCTGCTGCGCAGCCGCGGATGCGCCGAGGTCAACTACCCTCGCATCGTCGACATCACGATCAGCCGCCTGCGTCGCAAGATAAGCCGCGTCGAACCGGGACGCGAACTGGTGCGCACGATCCGGGGCCGCGGCTATGTGCTTACGGCCGACGTCGTTGTCGACGGAATGACGGACGGAGACCTGGCGGTTTCGCACGACGCCTGAGCCGCGCCGGCGCCACCCCGCTTCGCCTCAGGCGCGGACGGGCGGCCCGTCGGCCCCATCGACCACCGCGGCGCGGACCAGTTCCGCCAGGCGCCGGATCGTGGGATGCACATCTGGCCTCTGGTGGCTCACATAGGCCACCTTCGGCAAGGCGGGCAACAGCGCCGCAGCTTCGCAGTCCAGCCTGCGGGCGCCGACGAGATCCGTCCGGCAGCTCAGGCCGAGCCCGGCGTTCACCGCGGCCCGCAGGACGGACAGGCTCGGTGTCTCCAGCACGATCCGATAGGGGCGGTTCCGCGCCTCCAGGCTGGCCAGCAGCGCGTCGCGGAATCGGCACGGTCGTTCCAGAACGGCGACCGGCAACACCTCCTCCGTGGCCAGGCCGGGCTCGCCCAGCCAATGGGTTTCCTCCACCGCGATGGCCGCCGGGTCGTCGCCGGCGCCCATGCACAGGACTAGATCCAGCCGGTCCGACGCCAGCAGTTCCAAGAGCTCCTGTGACCCGCCCACCCGCACCTGAAGCTGTGTGTCGGGATTGAGCTTGGCGAACCTAGCCAGCACACCGGTAAGCAGGGTCTCGGCGAAGTCCTGCACCATGCCGATCCGGGCCGGGCCGGCCAGGGCGTCGCCGGTGACCGCGGCGACGGCGCGATCGTTCGTCGCCAGGATCTCACGCGCATAGGCGAGCAGGGTCTGACCGACCGGGGTCAGGACTAGCCGGCGGCCCTCCCGGTGGAAGAGAGGCGCCTGCAGGGTCTCCTCCAGGCGCCTCATCTGCAGGCTCAGCGCCGACTGCGTGACGAACACGCGCTCCGTGGCGCGCAGCATCGATCCGGAGTCCACGATCGCCGTGAAACTCCGCAGCAGTTCGGTCGGGAGATTCACCGCCAAGGCCACGCCTCCTTCTATGAGAATTCCTGATAAGTGGGATCAATATAAGTCTATTGAGTTGGTAGGAATTAGGGGGCTTTCTCCGCGAACGCAAATCGCAATTTCGCCTTGTGCGACAACGGCCGGAGCCCTTTCAGTGTCCCTGACAGCGATCGACAGGAATTCTATCGGCGCACGCTGGCCCAAACTTCACTTGAGCCAGGCGCGATGGTTGTCACCCCTGGTGCTTCTGGCGATCTGGGAGCTCGGATCGCGCACCGGCGTGGTTCCGACCCGCATCCTGGCGGCGCCCTCCACGGTGCTCATCACCCTCTGGTCGATGATCGTCAGCGGCGAACTGCCGTCGAACCTTCTTGTCTCCCTGGCCCGCGCGGCCGCGGGCCTCGCGATCGGTCTGGTCGCCGGGGTCAGCCTCGCCCTGGTCGCCGGCCTTTCGCGGCGCGGCGAGACCGCCATAGACCCGCTGATGCAGATCAAGCGGACTATTCCGAGCCTGGCGCTCACGCCGCTGTTCATCGTCTGGTTCGGGATTGGCGAGGCGCCCAAGATCACCCTGATCGCCGTAGGCACGACCTTCCCGATCTACCTCAACCTGTTCGCCGGAATCCGGGCGGTCGATCCGCGGCTCGTCGAGGCCGCCCGCAGCTTCGGCCTCAAGGGACCGAGCCTTATCGCCCAGGTCATCCTGCCCGGCGCCCTGCCCGCCTTCCTGACCGGCCTGCGCTACGCCATGGGCGTCGCTCTGCTGGTGCTGGTGGTGGCCGAGCAGATCAACGCCCAGGCCGGCCTTGGCTACCTGATCAACAATGCGAGGGATTTCATGCGCACCGACATCATCGTCGTCTGCCTGCTCGTCTACGCCACCCTGGGCCTCGCGGCCGACCAGGCCGTCCGCCTGCTCGAAGCACGCGCTCTGGCCTGGCGCCCGACCTTCCTCAAGTCCTGATCCCTCGAAAGGCCGACACCGTGGCTCAGCCCATCGCGCTCTCGTCCGTCCCCGCCCACCCCGAGACCGCCGCGGCTCCTGCCGCACCCGCGGTGCGCGTGCGGAACTTCACCCGCCGCTTCGGTCAGGTGACCGTGCTGGAGGACCTAGACCTCGACATCGGCCGCGGCGAGTTCGTCGCCCTGCTGGGCCGCAGCGGCTCGGGCAAGACCACCCTGCTCCGCACCCTGGCGGGGCTCGACCCCGCCGACGGCCAGGCGGTCGCGACGCCGGCGTCCAAGGCCATCGTGTTCCAAGACCCCCGGCTGCTGCCCTGGCAGCGGGTCTGGAAGAACGTCGCCATCGGACTCGGGGGGCCAGGCGTCCGCGCCCGCGCCGAGGCCGCACTGGGCGAGGTCCAACTCGGCCACCGCCTGGACGTCTGGCCCTCGACCCTGTCCGGCGGCGAGGCCCAGCGGGTCGCCCTGGCCCGGGCCCTGGTGCGCGAGCCGGGCCTGCTGCTGCTGGACGAGCCCTTCGCGGCGGTCGACGCCCTGACCCGCCTGCGGATGCACGAGCTGGTGCTGGCCCTGTGGCGCGCCCATGCGCCGGCCGTCCTGCTGGTCACCCACGACGTGGACGAGGCGATCACGCTCGCCGACCGGGTCCTGGTGCTCGATCACGGCCGGATCGCCGCCGAAGAGAAGATCGCCCTGCCCCGGCCGCGGGACAACGACGCGGCCTTCCAGGCTCTTCGCCATCGCCTGCTCGGCCACCTCGGCGTCGAAGCGCCGGCGCCGCGGGCCGTGGCCGGCGAAGGCTCGCTGGTCGCCTTCCCGAGCGGGGAGATCGTGGCATGAGCCTCGCCCTCGCCCGCCCGGCGCCCGACGCGCCGCCGCTCGACCTGGACGCCATCCTGCCGGAGCTCACCGCCGCCTTCGCCGCGACGGCTGCCCAGCATGACCGCGACGCCAGCTTTCCGTTCGAGAACTTCGACCTCCTGCGCCGGCACGACCTGCTGGCCCTGACCGCGCCCGAACGCCTGGGCGGACGCGCCGCCGACCTGCCCACCACGCTGAAGGTCGTCCAGGGCGTAGCGCGGGGCGAGCCGGCGACGGCCCTGGTGCTGGTGATGCAGTACCTGTTCCACGCCTCGCTGGACGGCCGCGCCGGGTTCACCGACGAGCTCAAGGCCCAGGTGGTGGGCGACGCGGTCCGCCACGGCGCCCTGATCAACGCGCTGCGGGTCGAGCCGGATCTCGGCACGCCCGCGCGCGGCGGCCTGCCCGCCACGGTCGCCCGGCGCACCGCTGACGGCTGGCGGCTCTCAGGCCGGAAGATCTACTCCACCGGCTCGCCAGCCCTGACCTGGATGATCGTCTGGGCGCGCACCGACGAGGAGACGCCGCGGGTCGGCGGCTTCCTGGTCCACAAGGATGCGCCCGGCCGCACCATCGAGGCGACCTGGGACCACACCGGCCTGCGCGCCTCGGGCAGCCATGACGTGGTGTTCGAGGACACGCCGATCCCGGCGCACCACGCCCTCGACCCCAAGCCGCCGGGGACGCCCCAGGCGGCAGACCCGGCCATGGCGGTCTGGTCGCCGGTCCTGACCGCGGCGATCTATGACGCCGTGGCCCGCGCGGCCCGCGACTGGTTCGTGCAGTGGCTGATCGAGCGGCAGCCGGCCAACCTCGGCGCCTCGCTCTCCACCCTGCCCCGCTTCCAGGAGCTGGTCGGCGAGATCGACGGCCTGCTGTTGCGGAACAAGGTGCTGCTGGACTCCGCCGCCGAGGGCCGCCTCGGCGCGGGCCAGGGCGGCCTGGTCAAGCACCTGGTCACCGAGAACGCCATCGCCGCCGTCGAGAAGGCGATCGCCGCCTCAGGCAATCCCGGCCTCTCCCGCCACAACCCGCTGCAGCGCCACTACCGCGACGTGCTCTGCGGCCGGATCCACACGCCCCAGGCCGACGTGGTCCTGGCCGGCGCCGGCAAGCAGGCCTTCGCCGCGGCCATCCGATCCTGATCCTCCAATCCTCCCCGGAGCCTCTCCATGTCCGACGAGCCCAAACTCGAGATCCTCGGCCTGATCTCCACCCAGTACGCTTCCGAAACCCATGCGGCGAAGTCCGCCTGGATCGACAAGACCTATGTCGCCGCCCACGCCAAGGCGCACGAGTACGCCGGCTTCGACCGGGTGCTGATCGGCTACAACTCGGCCGCGCCGGACGGCTTCCAGGTGGCGGCCTATGCGGCGACTGAAACCTCGAAGCTGAAGTTCCTGCTGGCCCACCGGCCGGGCGTCACCGCGCCCACCGTGGCCGCGCGGCAGCTCGCCAGCCTCGACCAGTTCAGCGACGGCCGCCTCGCCGTCCACATCATCACCGGCGGCTCCGACGAGGAGCAGCAACGCGACGGCGACTTCCTGACCAAGGCCGAGCGCTATGCCCGGACCGACGATTATATCGACGTGTTGCGCAAGGCGTGGACCAGCGAGGCGCCCTTCGACCATGACGGCCCCTACTATCGCGTGATCGGCGCGCCGGCGGCGGTGAAGACTCTGCAGCAGCCGACCATCCCGGTGTTCTTCGGCGGCGCCTCCGACGAGGCCATCGAGGTCGCCGGCCGCCGCGCCGACGTCTACGCCCTGTTCGGCGAGCCGGTGGACCAGGCCCGCGAGGTGGTCGAGCGCGTCCGCGCCTCCGCCGCCAAGCATGGCCGCACGGTCGAGTTCAGCCTGTCCCTGCGCCCGATCCTCGGCCGCACCGAGCAGGAGGCCTGGGACCGCGCCGAGCATATCCTTGAGGCCGCCAGGGCGCTGAAGGAGAGCGGCGCCGGTCGCGCCGCCTGGCGCGGCAGCCGCTACACCACCGCCCGCGGCGGCCAGCGCCTGCTCGAGGCTGCGGCCGGCGGCAAGGTGCGCGACAAGCGCCTGTGGACCGAAATCGCCGCCCTGACCGGCGCCCAGGGCAATTCGACCTCGCTGGTGGGAACCGCCGAGCAGGTGGTCGACAGCCTGCTCGACTATTACGAACTCGGCATCACCAAGTTCCTGTTCCGCGGCTTCGACCCGTTGGAAGACGCCATCGAGTACGGTCGCGAGCTGCTGCCGGCCCTGCGCGCCGCCGTGGCCGAGCGCGGCGCGCCCAAGATCCTGGCGGCGGAATAGCCATGGGCCGCCTGGTCGTCGCCAGCCAGCTGAACGCGGCGTTCAACACCGCCTTCGCCGAGGCCCTGCCCGACGTGGACATCCTGGGCGTCCCGCCCGGTCCGCCGGCGGCCCTGCCGCACGAGGCCAAGGTGCTGATCGCCGCCCCGTTCCGGAAGGCCGGCGGCGCCCTGCCGCCTGTCCCGCCGCCCGGCTGGCCGTTCGACGTCCGCTGGGTGCAACTCGTCTCGGTCGGGATCGACTTCTATCCCGACTGGCTGTTCGACGGCCCCGTGGTCACCTCGGCGCGGGGCTCGTCGGCGGTGGCCCTGGCCGAGTTCGCGCTCGCCGCCGTCTTCGCCGAAGCCAAGCGGCTGCCGGACATCTGGATCGACCGGTTCGAGCGCTGGGCGCCGACCCCGATCAGCCTGGTCGCCGGCAAGACCCTGGGCCTCGTCGGCTTCGGTTCGATCGGCGAGGCCCTGGCGCCCCGCGCCCGCGCGCTAGGCATCAATGTCCTGGCCACGCGGCGCTCCAACGCGCCGATCCTGGCCGAGGGCGTCGAGCAGCTCAGCGACCTCGGCGAGCTCTTCGCGCGCTCCGATATCGTCGTGCTGGCCGCGCCGGCGACCCCGGAAACCCATCACCTCGTGAACCGCGCGGTCCTCGCCCGCGCCAAGCCAGGCCTGCACCTGATCAATGTCGCCCGCGGCGCCCTGATCGACGACGACGCCCTGCTGGCGGCGCTGGACGACGGCCGCGTGGGCCTGGCCAGCCTCGACGTCACCCATCCCGAGCCGCTGCCGTTCAACCACGCATCCTACAGGCACCCCCCCCGGC
>CAMFIW010000111.1 GCA_945952355.1 uncultured Phenylobacterium sp.
AATGGGAGCCCGTCCGAGAGGAGTTCCCATGGCCATCGAGATCAACGGCGTCGCCCACACCTTCATCACCGCGGGGAATTTCGAGGCCTCGGTCGCCTTCTATCGCCAGCTCCTGCCGTTCCTCGGCCTGAAGGAAGTCGCCGATAGCCCGGACACCTACTACTGCGTCGGCGGCCGCACGGGCGTCGGCATCCGCCGCCCGGCCCCGGAGCACGACGGGGCGCGGTTCGAACAGTTTCGCGTCGGCCTGCACCATCTCTGCTGGCGGGTGCGCGAGCGCGAGGAGGTGGACCAGGTGCACGGCTTCCTGGTCGGGATCGGGGCCGTGATCGTCCACGCGCCACAGCAGGACGCCTACGCGCCGGGCTACTACTCCGTGCTGTTCGAGGACCCGGACGGCGTGAGGCTGGAGGTCAACCACGTGCCCGGCCGCGGCGTGTTCGACGCCGGTGGGCGGGTCTATGGGAGCCTCGACTAGCGGGTCCAGGTGACCAGGCGGGCTACCTCTCCAGGATATCCCATTGTTCTGGCGTTGGCCGGAAAGCGTCCACTCGCACCTGAACTTCCTTGAGCTCGTCGGACGTCATACGCGCCCGCAGATATTGTATGCGATCGACCGCTTGCTGACGCAGCGGAGACTCCGCTGACAGGCGTGGCTCCGCCAAGGTCAACCATTTGAGGATTTCGGCGTGATCGGGCGGGTGACTGTCCGTTCCGTCGAAGCAACGACTATAGAAATAGAGCCCTTCGGGATCGCCATGGGCCGCCGCGCGAGCAAGCCAGGCCTTGGCCACTTCCTCGTTAGCCGGCAATCCCTTACCCGCCAGCGCCATCCAGCCCAAATGAGCCTGGGCCATCGCATGGTCCTGATCGGCGGCCAAGCGATACCAACGCGCGGCCTCTTCAAGGTCCACGGGCACAAGCTGGCCCTGCTCATAGGTGAGACCGAGATTGGCTTGCGCGACAGGATCTCCCGCCGTCGCGGCCTTCGTGTACCACTTGATCGCCTCGTCCGCATTGGCGGTCACGCCGATGCCGTAGGCGTAGTAGAAGCCCAACATGTCCTCGGCCTTGTAGTAGCCTTGGGCTGCGGATTTCTGGAATTGAGCCAGAGCCTCGTCGTAGTCCCGGCGCACCGTGACGCCGTGGAAGTAGGCCAGTCCCAGCCTGAACTCGGCCTTCGCGTCGCCTCTCGCCGCATCCGCCTTGACCTGCTGGATGTCGGCCTCGAGGGATCGCCGAACTCTGTCCGGCAAAGGTGTGCCGACGGCGGGCGGCGCACAACTCACGGCCATCAGGAGTATCCCCGCGCAGGCCGCCCGCAAGAGTTCACGACGCATGACAATCACGCTGAATTCTGAATTGTTCGCCAGCACCATCACACCCGACGGTTGCCAAACCGTAGCGCAGCGACGTCAGCCCACCGCCTTCGCGGGCTCCGCCTCGCGAGCCAGGATGGCGGCGATATCCTCGATCGGGCCGGGGCGGCCGAACAGCCAGCCCTGCATGGCGTGAACACCGGCGACTTTCAGGAAATTGCGCTGCTGCTCGGTCTCGACGCCTTCGGCCACCACCTTCATGCCGAGCGCGCGGCCGATGCTGACCACGGCGTGGACCAGGGTGGCCGAGGCGACGTCCTTGATGCAGTCGGAGATGAAGGTCTGGTCGATCTTCAGCTTGTCGAAGGCGAACATGCGCAGGTGGCTGAGGCTTGAATAGCCGACGCCGAAGTCGTCGAGGGCGATCTTCACGCCGAGCTCATGGAGCCGGGCGATGGCCGTCGTGACCTCGTCGCTGTCGTGGAGGATGGCGGTCTCGGTGATCTCCACCTCCAGGCGCGAGGGATCGTAGCCGGTCTCGGCGACCAAGGCGGCGACCTCCTCGACGAAGGCCGGATCGCCGATCTCCACGGCCGAGGCGTTGACGCCGATCGTCACCGCCACCGGGCCCAGGGCCTTCGTTTCGGTCATGGCCTGGCGCATGACCCAGCGGGTGATCGGGCGGATCAGGCCGTGTTGCTCGGCCAGGGGGATGAAGACGGCGGGGCTGATCTCGCCGCGCTCCGGGTGGCGCCAGCGGATCAGGCATTCGACACCGGCGAGCGAGGCGCCGTCGCGGCTCATCTGGGGCTGGTAGACGAGACGGAACTGGCCTCGCTCGGCGGCAAGCGCGAGATCGGCCAGCAGAGCCTTGTTCGGGTCGTCCTCAGCCAGTGGCGCGGCGTCCCCACCCAGACCGTCGAGGGTGCGCAGCAGGGTCTCGCGCAGGCGCTCGGCGGCGGCGGGATCGATCATCTCGCCAGCCAGGACCCGGGCCTCCAGGGCGGCGGCCTGCTCGGCCACGGCGCGCGCGCCGATGTTGAGGCTCATGGACTTCAGCGCATGGGCCGCGCGGCCGGATTCGGCCGGATCGCCGGCGGCGAGAGAGCTGACGACGCGGTCGGCGGCGACCGGAGCGTTGTCCCGATAGAGTTGGAAGACGCGGGCCACGAAGTCGGCCTTGCCGGCCTGCGCCATCGCCGCGAGGTCGCCCTGGACCTGCATGTCGAACAGCTCGGACGGCGCGGTCTTGGCGGCGTGGGTCGAGGTCGGCATCGCCGGGGGGGCGACGGTCTCGGCCACCGGGGCGGCGCCTTCGGACGGCGTCAGGTGCTCGCCGAGGACCTTGGCCAGGGAGGCGAGGGTGAAGGGCTTGTGCAGCACGCCGTCCATGCCGGCCTCGCGCCAGGCCTCGGCGGCGGCGCCGACGACGTGGGCGGTGAGCGCGACGACGGGCAGGCGGGCGCGGCCGTACTCGGCTTCCAGGCGGCGGATCTCGCGGGTGGCCTCGTAACCGTCCATCTCCGGCATGGAGCCGTCCATCAGGACGAGGTCGAAGGTCTCAACGTTCACAGCCTCGATGGCCTGGCGGCCGTCGGCGGCGGCGGCGGCGGTGACGCCCAGGCGCGACAGGGCCTCCAGCGCGACCTCGCGATTGACCGCGCTGTCGTCGACCACCAGCAGGCGGGCGCCTGTGAAACTGGGCAGGGCCGAGCGTTCCTCCTCCGCGCGCTGATGGGCGGCCTCGCCGAGCGGGCGGCCCTCGGACCAGGCGGTCAGCATGTCCTGTAGGTCGCAGCGGCGGAACGGCTGGACCAGGGCGGCGTCGGCGCGGCCGTCGCGCAGCAGGGCGGCCGGCGCGGCGTCGCCATATTCGCCGACCAGGATCACCGGGCCGGACTTCTCCGCGAGCGTCGGGGCGGCGGGCGGGACGCATATGGCGAGCTCGGCGGGCTGGCCGGGTTCGGCGATAGCGAGGCCGCAGCGGGCCAAGTAGCGGCGCATGGCGGTGCGGGTCGGCGCCTCGAACACCGACAGGGCCACGACGCCCGACAGCGCCGGCCAGGGCGCCGCCGGGGCCAGCACCTTCACCGGGATCTCGAAGCCGAAGACCGAGCCCTTGCCCTCGGTGGAGCGGACCATGACCTTGCCGCCCATGGCCTCGACCAGGCGCTTGCAGATGGCGAGGCCGAGGCCCGTGCCGCCGAACCGTCGGGTGGTCGACTGGTCGGCCTGGGTGAAGGCTCTGAACAGGCTGGGCAGCTTGTCGGCGGCGATGCCGATGCCGGTGTCGTGGACGGCGACACGCAGGAGGTCCGGCGCGGGCGCCATGACCTCGACGAAAACGCCGCCGGCCTCGGTGAACTTGATGGCGTTGTTGATCAGGTTGCCGACCACCTGGCGCAGCCGCACGGCGTCGGCCTCGATCATGGCCGGGACCGAAGGGTCGACATAGGCGGCGAGGTCGAGGCCTTTGGAGCGCGCGCGCTCCCAGAACAGCGAGCAGGCGTCGTCGGCGATCTCGGACGGGTCGACGGGCGCAGCCTCCAGGTCGAGCTTGCCCGCCTCGATCTTCGAGAAGTCGAGGATGTCGTTGATGATGGCCAGCAGGCTGGAGCCCGACTTGGCGATCACCTCGGCGAAGCGGCGCTGGCGGGGCGGCACCTCGCCGGCGGCGAGCATTTCAGCCATGACCATGATGCCGTTCATCGGCGTGCGGATCTCGTGGCTCATCGTGGCCAGGAAGTCCGACTTGGCGCTGTTGGCGGCCTGGGCGGCGTCGCGGGCGGTGACGAGGTCGGCGGTGCGGTCGGCGACGGTCTGTTCCAGGCCGGCCATATGGCGGGCGATGGCGGCGTCGCGGTCGCGGATTTCGCCCAGCATGGCGTTGAAGCCGTCGACAAGGTCGCCCACTTCATCATCGGCCTGAACGTCGGCGGAGCGGCGATAGTCGTGGTCCGCGCGGACCTGGGCCATCGCTTCGGTCAGGGCCAGAATCGGGCCCGAGATGCCGCGCTGAAGCCGCCAGGCCACCACGAGGGCGAGTCCGGCGGCGGTGACCGCCGCGAGCAGGCCGATCAGCAGGCTGCCCAGCAGGCGGGTGCTCGCGCCTTCCAGTCGCCCCAGCAACACCACCTCGCCAACGTTGCGGCGGGCATAGGTGATCGGCGCGCTGACCATGACCGTATGCGAGCTGAGCGCGTCCAGCAGCGGCAGGCCGCGGCCGGCGGAGACCTGGGCGTCGCGGGTGAGCCGCACCCCTTGGCCGGTCTCGGCCAGGAGACGCCCATCGGCGGCCTCGATGCGGGCATAGGCGACGTCGGGCATCGCGCCGATGGCGCGGACGGCGGCGAAGGCGCGGGCTGAATCGCCCTGGGCGGCCGCCTCACCACCTAAAGATGCAATCACCTTTGCTGTAGCTTCTAGGTGTTCCGTTTGAAGCGCGGCCTCGCGACGACTATCGCGCATCGTCGAGATCAGCGTAACGGTAGACACGGCCAAGATGACCGACGTCATGACAAGCAAAGTAAGCTTGTATCGAAGGGACTTCCGCCCGTTCTTCCGGGATTCAGCCGCCGTCATCCGTGCGCGTACCGGTTCGTGATTACGTAGAATACGTATCGGGGTTACCCCCGATTAATGACTGGCCGCTTAATTTGCCGAACCAGCGATCAGGGAGAGGCCGCGTGGACCAGGCTTCGGCGGCCGGCGAGTTCTTCTACGTCCTGAAGGACGAACTGCGCCTGCTCTATGTGGACGACGATCCGATCCTCCGGGAATTCGCCCAGGTCCATCTCACTACCGAGACCGCCCATGTCGAAACCGCCGAGGACGGTCTGGCGGGGCTCGCGGCGATCGCCGCCTCGGCGCCGGATGTCGTGCTGCTCGACCTGGAAATGCCGCGCATGGACGGCTTCGAGGTGCTGTCCCGGCTTCGGGCGGACCCGGCCACGGCGCGGGTTCCCGTGATCGTCGCGACCGGCCGGGAGGATGTTGGCGCGATCGACAGGGCGTTCCAGCTCGGCGCGACATCCTTCGTGGTCAAGCCACTGAACTGGCGTCTGCTTAGCTACCAGATCCTCTATGTGCATCGGACGCACCAGGACGAACTCGCCCTGCTGGCGGCCCGCGACCAGGCGCTCGACGCCCTGTCGGGGCTCACGGCGGCCGGTTCCCGTTTTCTCGCCCAGGCCCTGACCCTCGCCCCCACGCTGAAGCCGGACGCCGGCGCCTATCTGGGCGCCCTCGAAGACAGCACGCATATGGCGCGAAGGGTCGGCGGCGCCGCCGGCTAGCGCCATGCTGGGGCTTCTGGCGCGCCTATTTCGCGACCGGCAAGGCGGGACGCTGACGACTTTCGCCATAGCCCTGCCGGCGCTCGCAACCCTGGCCTTCGGGGTCATCGACCTCGCGTCGGTGCATTCGGACAAGAGTCGCCTGCAGGACCTGGCCGACGCAACGGCCCTCGCGGCCGCCAAGCAGCTGTCCATTGTCGACGACACAGGGATCTCCGAGCGCGCCAAATCAGCGATAACCCAGCAACTCGCACCGATCGCCTCGCGCCTGAAATTCAGCGTCACCACCACCATCGCGGCGGACAAGTCCAACGTGACGGTGGCGATCGACGGCACGCGCACCTCGTTCTTCGGCAACATGCTTCCGCCCGGTGGATGGCCGGTCCATGTCAGGGCCACCGCCGCCACCATGGCCAAGCTCCCGCTGTGCGTCCTGTCGACCGGCGAGATCAAGGCTGACGAACTGGGCATGAAGGACAGCGCCAAACTGACGGCGCCGGACTGCCTGGTGCATTCGAACGGAGACGTCTCCGTCGACGGCGTGTCCTGGCTGCAGGCGGCGGCCACCCAGGCCTCCGGCGTCGCCACCGGGCGCATCTCGCCCGCGCCCTATTCCAGCGCCCCGGAGATCAGCGACCCGTTCGACGGCATCAACCTGAAGATCCCGCTGGCGCTATGTACGCCGCTCGACCTGCTGTTCGTGGCCGGAGTGCAGGTGCTGAGCCCAGGCGTCCACTGCGGCAACCTGAAGGCCATGAAGAACTCGACGGTCCAGCTCCTGCCGGGGGACCACTACTTCATGCGCGGCACGCTCTCCCTGCAGGACAACTCGATCCTCACTGGCGACAACGTGGTGATGATCTTCGACAAGGACTCGACCTTCGCCTTCAAGGACAGTTCGCAGATCAAGCTGCGCGGGCGACGGTCAGGCGATTTCAGCGGCTTCGTGATCGCCACGACCCGCGCCAACACCAACACGTTCTTGATCTCCAGCACCGCGGCGCGGGAAATCCTCGGGACGATCTACATCCCCGCCGCGACCCTGCAGGTCGATGGCTCCGGCAATACGGTGGCCGACCAGTCGGCTTGGACTGTCGTGGTCGCCAAGTCGCTGAAGATGACCGGCAGCGCGAACCTGGTGGTCAACGCAAACTACAACCAGTCGAGCGTGCCCGTGCCGCATGGCGTCGGCCCCTCGGCCGGCGTTGTGCTGGCGCACTAGTCCCGATCACGCCTAGACCGGGATCCACTCGCGCTTGCGGCTGTAGGCCAGGTAGCCGACATTGGCGCCCAGTCGCAGGCCGACGCCGGCGCGGATGGGGGCCAGCGTGATGTCGTCGGCCCGCTGGTAGTTCACGCCCACGCCACCCACGAGATAGGCCGAGCCCTCGACGCCCGGGAAGCGCTGGAACAGGCGCTCGGGGTACCAGAGGTTATAGCAGAGGGTGAACACGCGGCTGGCGTTGCCGCCGAAGTCCCAACCGATGGTCGGCCCGCGCCAGAAGGTCTCCAGCGGCTGCTTCTCCTTCATGTAAAGCAGGCCCCGGCCGTAGCGCGCGCCGATGGTGATTGCGCCAGAGGCTTCCTCGCCGGCGATGTACGCGCTTGGGCGGCCGTTCTCCTTGAAGATGCGCTCGATGGCGCCGCCTGCCGCCTCGGCGGTCACGCCCAGGAAGTCGGACACGCTGTTGACGATCTCGTCGCGGCTGTAGGTGCGCTTCTCATCGGCCGCCGGATAGTCCGGGCGCGGGCCTGGCGAAGGAGGCCCGCCGGAGGGCGGGGGCGGCGCGGCCGGTGGCAGCGGCTGCTGCGCGCGCGCAACGCTTGTGGCCCCGAGCGTGACAAGGCCGGAAACGATCAGGGTGCGACGGTCCATGTGTCCTCCAGGAGGGTCAGCCTCCCATCCCTCGGAGTCTTCAATGCGGCGGGCCGGATTAATGTGCGATTAACCATCCAGCCCAGGTCGGGGCCGCGCATCGCGCCACGCTCGCGAAATCGCGCGAATGTGCTAAAGGCGCGCGCAGCATGACGACGCCGCTTTCCAATATCCGCAACTTCTCGATCGTGGCCCACATCGACCACGGCAAGTCGACCCTGTCCGATCGCCTGATCCAGGAGACGGGCGCGCTGACCAAGCGCGAGATGACCGAGCAGGTCCTCGACAACATGGAAATCGAGCGCGAGCGCGGGATCACCATCAAGGCCCAGAC
>CAMFIW010000112.1 GCA_945952355.1 uncultured Phenylobacterium sp.
GGACAAGGCGGGCGCTCAGTAGGGATTGCGAGCGTTGAGATTGTAGCTGACGCTTCGGCTGAACGGCAGCACGCCCTCGATGTATTGCTGCACGAAGAGGTCCACCTCGGCGATCTTGCTGCGCGGGACGAAGACCAGGTCGCCGGGAAGTACGGCGAAGCCGGTGTCCCCCTGGCCCTTCGTCAGATAGGCCTTCAGGTCGACGTCCTTCATCAGCAGCTGCCCGTCGTGGCGCTGACGGATCACCAGGACACGGCCGGTGCGCGCGGTGGGCAGCAGGCCGCCGGCCGCCATCACCGCTTGGGCAGGCGTCAATTGCCCCTTTATCGGCAGGGCGCCGGGATTGCGAACCTCGCCGCCGACATAGATCTGGGACGAGCCATAGGCGGTGATCAGCACCTCGACCTGCGGCTTGCGTAGGATGCGGCCATAGGCCTGGGTCAGGGTGGCGTTGGCCTGGTCGGTGGTCAGGTCGGCGACCGCGATCGCGCCGGCCAGCGGCGTCACCGCGCGGCCGTCCGGGCCGACGATCACGGGGCCGTTCATGTCCGGATTGAGCAGGAACCGCAGGGCTAGTTCGTCGCCGGGGCCGATGCGGTAGCGATAGTCTTCTTCCCTCCAGGCGGCGAAGCGGGTGGTCGGCAGGCCGCCCGGGCCGGGAACCATTTCAGGACGATAGGGCGGCGGCGCATAGGCCTCGCGCGCCTGGGGCGGATAAGCCTGGGGCGAATTGGATTGAGGCGAATAGGGCTGCGGCGGCGCGACTTCGGCCCGCGCCACGGCGGCACGCGGCGGCGGTTGCCGGGCGCCCGAGAAGTATCCCGGCTGCTGGTAGGAACGCGGAAGATCGGGGTCGCCGGAGCAGGCGGCGAGGCTCATCGCCAGAACCAGGATGGACCAAACGCGGACCGGCATCACGAGCCCCACAAGTCGAAGTCCGGCGCTCGACCGACAGGCCGCGTCCGGAAGCTTCCAGACACATGCCAGACCATGGTTAGCAAAGGGTTCGCGCAGCCTTTTGTTAAGGACAGCAGAGTAACTACGGAGCCGAACCCGACCGCCAGGCGCCAGGCGCCGCCACCCGCCTCGTCCAGCGTTTCATGAGCACCGCGGTTATCGATCAGACGTCGTACGCCGCGGAGGCGCCGAAACGGCGCATCCATGCTCCGATCACCTTCCGCGAACTGCTCACACCAGTTTTCTACTACAAGCGGCGAGCGCTGATCGCCTTCCTGATCCCGGTGATCCTGGCCTTCGTCGCGGCCCTTCTCGCGCACACGGCCTACACCGCCCAGACTCGCCTGCTGATCCTCCTGGGCGGCGAATATGTCTTCAAGACCACCGCCGATCCGTCGTCGGCCCAGGTCTTCGACCGGCCGCAGATCGTTCATGCCGAGATGGAGATCCTCGGCACGCGCGGACTGCGCGAGGCGACGCTCGCCAAGGTTGGCCTGGCGCGGGTCTATCCCGATCTCGCCAAGCAGCCGAACGGGATGGAGCTGGCGGTCGACGCGTTCGAAAAGGACTTCACCGCCAACAATATCCCGACCTCGAACGTGGTCGAGCTGACCTTCCGGGCGCGCGATCCGAAGGTGGCGGCGGAGGTCCTGAACACACTGGTCGAACTCTACCTTGCCCGGCGCATTGAGGTGTTCAACCGCGACGGCGGCGGCGAGGCCAAGGCTCAGCGCGATGCGCTCGGCCAGAAGCTGGCCGGAGTCGAGAGCCAGATCGCCGACTTCTCCACCCGCTATGGCTTCGGCGACTACGCCCAGGAGTTCAACGCGGTCCAGGGCCAGCAATCGGCCCTGCAAGCCCAGATCCAAGCGGTGGATCAGCAGATCGCCACCCGCTCCGCTCGGGCCTCGCAACTCGCATCAATCAAGGGTTCGACGCCGCGCGAGGTGCAGGTCTCGACCGATCACGGCCGCTCGACCCAACTCGACGCCCTGACTCAAAATCTGGTGGCTCTCCAGGCCCAGCGCCGCGAGGCCGCCGAGAAATATCAGGACGGCTATCCGCTGGTCGCCGATCTCGACCAGCGCATCGCCAACGTCCAGGCCCAGATCCGCCAGGCTCCGACCCAGCAGGTGTCGGTGGAGCGGCGTGGGGTCAATCCGGTGCACCAGCAGATCGACACCGAACTTGCGGACTCCCAAGGCGATGTCGCGGGCCTGCGGAATGGCCGCCGCGCCCTGCAGGCATCCCTCGACCAGACCACGCGTCGACTGGCCGAATTGGTCCGCATCGGGCCGCAGTATCGCGAGCTCGTCCGCCAGCGGACCATCGCCGAGGGCGCCTATGATGAGCTGGCTCGCACCACGGCTGGGGCTGAAGTCGACAACGCCATCGCCAAGTCGCGGGCCAACATCAAGATCGTGCAGCCGGCCGAGCCTCCGGCCAAGGGGCGCACGGGCCGCCTCATCCTGCTGATGATCGGAGTGGCGGTGGGCGGAGCTGCGGCGTTCGCCACGGTGGTCCTGTCGCAGGCGACTTCGGAGGTGATGGTCACGCCGGGCGACGTGGAAGACAAGCTCTCGATTCCCGTGCTGGCCGCGGCGCCGATGAAGGCGAGGGCGGCGGCCTCGCCCGGAAGGCTGGCGCCGGCCTATCTCGGGGTGGATGAGGGCCGGCTGTTGCTGCGGTTGCTGTCTTCGCTGCCCAAGGAACGGGGCCGGGTGATGCAGATGGTGGCCTCTCACGACGGCGAAGGGGTTTCGAGCCTGACGCGTGATCTCGCGGTGATCGCCGCCGCTGGCGGCGCCCGGCGCGTTCTACTGGTCGATATCGAACCGGCGGGGGGCAAGGGCGCGGCGCAGGCCTACGTCGAGCAAGGCCACACCCTGCATCCGACCTCTGAGGAGCGCCGCGCATTCAGGGTCGGCGATAGCACGCTCTACGTCTCCGCACCGATCGGAGCGGGGGGGCTGGAGGTCGACGAGACCAAGTGGGCGCGGATCGTCGAGGCGGCGCGGTCGAGCTTCGACCTCGTGCTGATCGACAGCCCAGCCATCCAGCGCTCCTCCGCGGCCATCGAAGTGGCCGGCCTCGCGGACCTCGCGCTGGTCGTCGTCGAGGCGGAGACGACCCGGGTCGCCGTTGCGCGGCGTCTGGTCGAGCGGATCGAGGGCGCGGGCGGCCAGGTGGTCGGCGCTGTCCTGAACAAACGCGAGTTCTACATTCCGCGGTTTATCTACAAGGCGCTGTGACCCCGGAGATTCGCTTGCCCGCCGCCACGCGCCGCACCGCCCTGGCCGCCGGCCTGTCCCTGCTGACAGGCGTCGCCTGCGCGGCCTCGACGCCGAGCCTCGAAGCCTTGGCCAGCCGCCATCGCCTAGTCTTCGGTGCGGCGATCGAGCCCGGCGACGTCGAGGCCGATCCTGATTTCGCGCGCCTGGTTCGCAGCCAGTGCGGCCTGATCGTCGCCGAGAACGCGCTGAAGTGGATGGCCCTGCGTCCGTCTCCGGATCGCTTCGACTTCGACGCTGCGGACCGGGTCGCGGCCATCGCGCGCGTCCAGGGCGCGCGGCTCCACGGCCATTGCCTGGTTTGGCACGAGGCCATGCCGGATTGGTTGAGGCGCGATCTCCGCCCCGACAATGCCGAGCGCCTGCTGATCGAGCACATCGAGACGGTGGTGCGCCGATACGCGGGGACCGCGGTGTCCTGGGACGTCGTGAACGAGGCGGTGGAGCGGAATGACGGGCGGCCCGACGGGCTGCGCGTCTCGCCTTGGCTGCGCGCGCTTGGGCCCGCCTATCTCGAAACGGCGTTCCGCGCCGCGCACGCCGCGGATCCCGCGGCGCGCCTGGTGCTCAACGACTACGGCCTGGAATACGACGACGAGACCTGGATGGTCGAGAAGCGCGGCACGATGCTGGACCTCCTGCGCGGCCTCGTGCGGCGCCGCGTGCCGATCCACGCCCTCGGCGTCCAGGGCCACCTGATCGGCCACCGCGCGCCGGCCTATGGCCGGGGTTTGACGGAATTCCTGCGCGCTGTCGCCGGTCTCGGCCTCGAGATCCATGTCAGCGAGCTGGACGTCGACGATCAAAAGGTCGCCGGCACGGCGGCCGTGCGCGATCGGATCGTGGCCGAGCACTATGCCCGCTTTCTGGAGACTATGCTGCACGATCCCGCCGTGTCCCGGGTGGTCACCTGGGGGCTTTCGGACCGCTACACTTCCAAGACCTTCCTCTCGCCGCGCGCGGACGGCGCTCCGGTGCGACCGTTACCGTTCGACGCCGACCTCGCGCCCAAGCCCGCCGCGCGGGCCTTGGCCGGCGTGATCGCGGGGCGGCGGGCCTAGGTCGCCCCGACGAAGGCCAGCAGGTCGGCGATGGCGATCTCGCGGCTGGCGGCGCGGGCCAGGCCATGATCGAGGCTGGGCTCCACGTGGATCGAGGCGCCCGACATGGTCAGCAGCTTTCGGGCGCCGGAGCCGAAATGGGCCTGCAATTCGTCATAGGACGCGTCGTCGAGGCCCATCAAGAGGTGGAGCCGCGCGCCCCGGTCGGCGGCCTCCGCGAGGCCCTCGCGCAGGGCCCGGCCATCGGCCTGGTGCAGGCCCGCCGTGATGCGGCCCAGCAGCCGCCCCCATAGGGTCTTCAGCACGGCGGCGACGTCGATCTTGCCGCGAAGCAGGCGGGTCCAGGTGCGCGGATCTTTGAGACCCGAGACGTAGACCTGGGTCGCACGTCCCTCGTCGCGCATGTCGGGCCGCACCGACTCGCCCTCCCGCCAGACCAGCTTGCCGCTGACCGAGAAAACGCCGCCCACGCGGGGGTCGGCGACGAGGGCGTGCAAGGTGTGGAAGGAACCGGAGCAGACGCTGGCCAGCACCACCTCGGGGAACCCCTCGGCGGCCATCAGCGTGACCGCGTCGGCCAGATCCGACTTTCGCGAAACGCCGTAGACATGAGTGTGGTCGGGACCGTCGCTGTCGCCGATGCCCGCGAAGTCGAAGCGCAGCGACGCGACGCCATGGCGCGCGAGGCGCCGCGAGGCCTCGACCGCGAACCGCCCGATCCCGGCGCGCGGCTCGGCGCTGGTGTTGCAGAAGATGACGGCCCTGCCGTCGGAGGCGACGTCGTCCGGCAGGCAGAGCACGCCGTTCAGTCCCGGTCCGAAATGGACCGGGTGTTCGATGCAGCCCGGGGGGTGGAGGGCCACGGGCTCGGCCCCGATGTGCAGGGCGGTGACATCCTGGGCCTGCCGGCCGGGGAAGCGATCGGCCATCCAAGCCAAGACCTGGTCGAAGACCAGGTTCGGCGTCTGCTGGCTATGGGTATCCTCGAAGAGGGCCTCGTAGCCCACGAAGTCGCAGGTCGAAACCTCGCCCCCCAGGTTGGCCAAGCGCTCGGTGATCGATCCAGCCGTGGCGTTCTGGACGACCACGAGGGCATGGCTTGGGAACCGTTCCACCTTGCTCAGGTCGAGCCGGGCGAGGCCGGCGACGCTGGCGGCCGATAGGCGGAGGCCCTGGGATTCGAGGTCCCCGGCGCCTTCGGGACCGCCCGTGCGGCTCATGGCGCCGGCCAGCTTGAGCTCGCGCAGCCACTGCCGGCCGGAGGTCACGGGCGCCAGCAGGATCGCCCCGTCCGCGCCGACCTCGACGCTGGCGGCGAGCGACGCGCCCAGCCTCAGGCCCAGCACCACCAGCCGCCGGGTGTCCGTCGCGGCGCGAAGCACCTCGGCGGCCGCTCTCACCCCCGCCTGCCATTCGGGCAGGATGTCCGCCTCCACATCGGCCGGGTCGAGACTGTCGCCAACGCCCGGGAGGTCGAATCGCAAGGCTGGATAGCCGGCGCTGGCCAGTCTCTCGGCCAGAATTCGCAAGGGCCGGTGGCCGCAGCGTCCGTCGCGTCCCGGCGGAGCACAAATCAGGACGGCGGCCTCGCTGCGCTGCGGTCCCGCGGGCGTGTGCAGCCATCCGGACTGGCCCCCGAAGGCCAGGGGCCGAATCAGCGTGCCTGTGCCGTCCGCCGGATGAAAGCGGTCGGGTGTCGCAAACTGGGTCGCGGGTACTGACATGCGCGCCCACGCTGCAAGCTGGAGGCCGAACAACGCTCCAGCTTAGCCGCAACGATCAGTTGAGGCCAAGCTCCGGGCGTTGCGCCATCAACAGCCGCGCGGACGCTTCGCGCATGCGAGAGTTGCCGATCATCAGCGGCGCCGAGGTCAGGTCGCGCACGTGCCGCGAGACGCTGAAGTCGCCGGTCCGCGCGAAGCCCGCGAAACCGCAGACGGTCATGCACTCTCGCGCCACATGCAGGCAGGCCTCGGCGACGGCCGTCTTGAGCCCGTTGTCGTAGGCGGCGCCGGCGAAGCTCGGAGCGGTCGGGGTCTGCCAGTCGAAGCGGTCCAGCGCCGTGCGCAGCCGGGCCTCGGCCAGCTGGAGCTGTTCCACAGCCTCGGCCAGCACAAGGGCGCCGTGCGGCAGGTCGGTGTCGCCCGGCTTGCGCCTGGCGCGCAGGAAGGCGCGGGCGCGGCTGACGGCGTCGCCGGCGATCCCGGTCCAGATCGCCGCCCACAGGATATGCGAGACCGGCGTCATCGTGGCCGCGGCGATCTCGGAGAACGGCGTGGGCAGGACTTGGGCCGTGTCGCCGCGAGCGGTGACCAGGAAGGCCTCGGTGCCGGTGCCGCGCATGCCCATGGCGTCCCAGGCGCTGCGGCGTTCGAGGGTCAGGCCCGGCTTGTCGACGACAGTCATCACCTGGTCGTTCTGCGGGGCGCCCTCGTGGGCCCGCGAGGTGACCAGCAGCGCGTCGGCGCTGGCTCCGTAGGACACGGCCGTGCCGCTCTTGGTGAGCGTGAATCGATCGCCTTCGCGCACGATGGCGCAGTTGCTGGTGCGCATGCCGCCGCCGATGCCCTCTTCGGAGGTGACCGAGGCGAGCAGCAACTGTTCGGCGTTCACCCGGCGCAAGAAGTCGGCGTGCCACCCGTTGGCGGCCGAGTGGCGCACCAGGCACGCGACTTGGATGTGGTGCATGGCCAGGATCATGCCCGAGCTGCCGCAGGCGGCGGCCAGGGCTTGGCTGTGCTGGGCGGCCTGGCGCAGGTTGCCGCCTGGCCCGTCGTGGGCGGTCGGAACCAGCAGGCCGAGGAGGCCGTGCTCGCGCAGGGCGGCGAAGGTCTCGGTGGGGAACCGGCCTTCTTCGTCGACGGCGGTGGCGGCGCGCCGGGCGATATCGAGCACCGCCTGGGGCATTTCCAGGCGGCCCTGGTCGACCACCTGCACCTTGGGCATGCTTGCGCTCATCGACGCATCCCCTTCTTGCCGAATCTCGGAAGCATCACCCCACTCCAGCCTTCTTGCCTTTCGGCGAACCTACTGCGCCTTAGCTTGCGACTTCTTAACGCGACTGCGAAATTTACAAATTAATACATGATTTAGGCGAGTGGATGAGTCGCCGCTCAACGGAGGCGCGCGCTCGCCGTGGTGGGCGCTGGCGCGACGCCTTGAACTTGCCTGCAGCCTACTGGCGCGCGAACGGCGACATCTTCGCCGTGTTCCGTTAGTTGTGGGCAAATACCTGATTGAGCGAATTCGAGACTCCGCGCGATCCGTCCGCTTCGGAAGCGCCGGAAATTCAGGCGGGGGCTTGGTGACGCTGGGGCGATCGGCCATAGGTGCGCCGCCGACGCCAGAAGGACCTGCCGTGACGACCGAGCCCCGCTACATCCTGATCCTGAAGTGTCCCGATCGTAAGGGCGTGGTGGCCGCGGTCTCTGGCTTCCTCGCCGACAACGACGCCTCGATCGTGGAGTCCAATCACTTCAACGAT
>CAMFIW010000113.1 GCA_945952355.1 uncultured Phenylobacterium sp.
CACTTCCTGCCAGGGCCAAAGCGACAGGGGATAGTAACTGAGTGGCCGGAAGTCGGCGTTCAGCACCAGCGCGGGCCAGCCGGACGGCGGATGACTAAGCACCTGCATCGCCGGACCTCCCGGAGCGCCACGCAACGCCTATGTGAAACGCTTGAAAACTGAAGACGAAGCCCTCGTTCACAACCGTGCCGTCGGCGAACCGGTGCGAACCCTTGCGGGCCCTCGTTCCCGACTGATGCGGGAAATATAGGATTGATTCTGGGACATCTCCATGACGACGCGAGGCGTCATGGACGGTTTGACGCGGGGAGCGTCCTGTCGACCCCGTCCGCGGCCCTGAGGCTCTATCGGGCGGACGGGGCGACGCTGCGGGACATCAGGCGCCGACCACGGCGGTGGCGCCGGCGACGACCAGGCCCAGGAACAGCAGGAACACGGGGACGAAACGGTCGAAAGCGCGTTCGAAGCGCGAGAGGTTGACGAGAGACATGACACACACCTTTCAGTTTGAAACCCCGGGGGAGCGGGGCGCGTTCTTATTTGAACAGCGCTAAGATAGGACGCATCTGAACGGCGTCAAGATGATCTTTACGGCGCCTAGATATAGTTTTACGGTGAGCCCGATGAGAGAAGCTGCCGCCGCCGAGTCCCGGCCCTACCACCACGGCGATCTTCGCCGCGCCCTGATCGACGCCGCCCGCCGGCTGCTCGAGTCGGATGGACCGTCCGCGCTGTCGCTGCGCGCGGTGGCCCGGGAGGCGGGCGTCAGTCCGGCCGCGCCCTATCACCACTTCAAGGACAAGGGTGAACTGCTGGACGCGGTGGCCGAGGAAGGCTGGGACATGCTGAACCACGCCCTGACCTCGGCGCGGGCCATGGCGGTCGGCGTCAAGGACAAGATGGCGGCGCTGGGCGTGGCCTATGTCTGCTTCGCCCGCGACAATCCGAGCCTCTACCGCGTGATGTACGACGGCTCGCGCGACAAGGAAGACCTGCCCGAACATCTGAAGATGACCGAGGACAGCGCCTACTGCCAGGTGCGCGACACCCTGGTGGAGGCCGGCGCCGATCCGGGCGACGAGGTGGGCCTGGAGCTCGCCACCACCGCCGCCTGGTGCGCGGCCCACGGCCTGGCCGAAATGGCCTCGTTCAAGCAGTTCGACCATCTGAAGGTGGCGATCGGCGGCGAGGAAGCCTTCTTCCGCGGCGTCTTCGAGCACATGAAGATTTTCGCCCAGGACGAGCCGAAGTAAGAACCGGCCGGTGACCGACCGGCCCTTCGCCACCCGCTTCGCCCCCTCGCCCACCGGTCGCCTGCACCGGGGACACGCCTATTCCGCCCTGACCGCTTTCGAGGCCGCGCGCGCCGCGGGCGGGCGCTTCGTGCTGCGTATCGAGGACATCGACGCCACCCGCTGCCGGCCCGAGTTCGAGGCGGGAATCTACGAGGACCTCGCCTGGCTGGGGCTCGATTGGGAGATACCGGTCCTGCGACAGTCCGAGCGGCTGGCAGACTACGAGGCGGCGCTGGCCAGGCTCGTCGAACGCGGACTCACCTACCGCTGCTTCCGCACCCGCCGCGAGATCGCCCAGGCCATGGCCAGCGCGCCGCACGGGCCGATGGAGGCGTTCATCGGCGCGCCGCTCCCCGCCGGGGAGGAAGCGCGACGCCTCGAGGCCGGCGAGCCTTTCGCCTGGCGGCTGTCGCTGGCGGCGGCGCGGGGCGCGCTCGGCGGGTTCGAGCGCCTGACCTTCCTGGAGGAGGGCGAGGGCCCCGCCGGCGAGCGCGGCGTGATCGCCGCCCGGCCCGAGCTCGGCGGCGACGTCGTGCTGGCGCGCAAGGACGTCGGCGTCGCCTATCATCTGGCCGTCACGGTCGACGACGCCCGCCAGGGGATGACCCACATCGTCCGCGGCCAGGACCTGTTCGAGGCCACCCACGTCCAACGCCTGCTGCAGGCCCTGCTGGGCCTGCCCGAGCCGGTCTATCGCCACCACCGGCTGCTTCTTGGACCCGATGGCAAGCGGTTCGCCAAGCGCGACCGGGCCGAAACCCTTGAGAGCCTGCGCGACCGCGGGGTCACGGCCGACCAGCTACGCCAAGAGCTGGGTTTCGCCTGAGCTCCCGGCCCCCGCGGAGCCTCAGAGACCGTAGGCGGTCCGGGCGGTCTCCACCGCCGCCAGCTTGGCCTCGAAGGACGACCAGTCGTCGTCCTCGGCTATACGCCTCCAGATCGCCTCGATCTCACCGATCAGCATCTCCTCCGGTTCGGCGCGGCGGAAATAGTCGGCCTCCAGGCGTTCCGGCCGGTCGCCACCGGCCGCCGCGACGCCTTCGCGGAACTGTGCGAACGCCTCCGAGCGGTAGATCTCGCCCCTCGGGCTCGCCAAGGCGCGGGCCACATCGCCGCAGAACCAGTCGAAGAAGAAGGGCTCCCAGCGCAGGGCCTCACCCCCCTCGGCGATGGTGCGAAACGCGCCGCCGATGAAAGCGATATCGGTCTCCGGATCGCGCGACTTCAAGCCCAGCCGCTTCAGCATCGCCCTGGCGAGCGCATTGCGATAGGCGCCGCCGAACCCGTTCAGCGCCTCGACCAGCCCCTCGTGGTCCTCCCGGATGAAGCCCAGGCAACCGGCGAGCTGCTGCAGGTTCCAGAACACCGCCTCGGGCTGGCGGCCGAAGCTGTAGAGCCCCGACTGGTCGAAATAGGCCGCGACGAAGTTCGGGTTGTTCTGGGGCAGGAATCGGTAGGGGCCGTAGTCGAAGCTCTCGCCGGTGATGTTCATGTTGTCGGTGTTGAGCACCCCGTGGACGAAGCCCGCGGCCATCCAGCTGGCGGTCAAGGTCGCCGCGCGGCCGACCACCGCGTCCAGCAGGGCCGCCGCCCGGTCCGGCGCGTTGCCGAGCTCGGGGTAGTAGGCCTCGATCACATAGTCGACGAGCTGCTCTATCCGCTCCGGCGCCTGGAGGAAGGCCTGGCGCTGGAAGGTCCCGAAACGGATGTGGCTGTGGCTGAGGCGCACCAGCACGGCCGAGCGGGTCGGGCTGGGCTCGTCTCCGCGTTCCAGCGCCTCGCCGGTCTCGATCAGCGAGAACGACTTCGAGGTCGGTACGCCGAGCGCCTCGAGCATGGAGGTGGCCAGCACCTCGCGCACGCCGCCCTTCAGTGTCAGCCGCCCGTCGCCCTGGCGCGACCAGGGCGTCTGGCCCGACCCCTTGGTGCCGAGGTCGAGCAGCCGGTCGGTCCCGGCCTCGCGGATCTGGGCGAATGTGAAGCCGCGCCCGTCCCCGAGGTCGGGGTTGTAAACGCGGAACTGGTGGCCGTGATAGCGCTGGGCCAAGGGCTCGGAGAGATTGGCCGGTAGCGGTTCGAAGCGTCCGAAATGGGCGGCCCATTCGGCGTCGGTCAGGGTATCGAGGCCCACCGTGCGCGCCGCCCGGTCATTGCGGTAGCGCAGGATCGTCTGCGGGAAATCAGCCGACGCCACTGGATCGGAGAACTCGGGACCGAGGCCGGGCAGGCGCGGATCGGGGCGATAGGCGGACGAGACCGGCATCCCCGCCAGATGGACCACCGCCCCCGCTTCGGCAAGCGCGAGAGAACGCCGATTGTCGTGTTCCGATCACGGACCACATGTTACCCAACCCCCATGGCCCGACGCATCACGCTGAGCTTCCTGCGCACCGAGGCGGCGTCGGGGGTGATCCTGACCCTGGCCGCCCTCGCCGCCATCGTCCTCGCCAACTCCCCGTGGGCGGACGGTTATTTCGCTTTCATCAGCCACCCCTTCACCATCCAGTTCGGGGCCTTCGACGAGACCAAGCCGGTCTTGAAGTGGGTGAAGGAAGGCCTGATGGCGGTCTTCTTCTTCGTCGTCGGCCTGGAGATCAAGTTCGAGATCCTGCGTGGCGAGCTCTCCAATCCGCGCCGCCTCGCCTTGCCGATCCTGGCGGCCGTGGGCGGCATGGCGGTTCCGGCCCTGATCTACGCCGCCTTCAATTATGGTCCCGAGGGTAGCCTTCGCGGCTGGCCGACGCCGACCGCCACCGACATCGCCTTCGCCCTGGCCGCCCTGGCGGTCGCGGGGCCGAAGCTGCCTCCGGCGCTGCGCACCTTCCTGCTTACCCTGGCCATCGCCGACGACCTGGGCGCGGTGGCGCTGATCGCCCTGCTGTTCACCACCAAGGTTCACCTTTGGGCCGTGGGTGGCGCGATCTCGGGACTTGCTCTGATGGCCTTGCTCGGGCGCTGGCGCAACGCGCCTTACCTGTTCTACGCCGCCCTGTTCGTGGTGGTCTGGGCCTTCACCTTGAAGAGCGGGGTCAACACCTCGATCGCCGGCGTGGCGGCGGCCATGACCATTCCACTGGAGCCACGCCGCACGGGCCAGCCTGGGGTCCTCCACTACTTCATGGACAGCCTGCACCCCTATGTCGCCTTCCTGATCCTGCCGTTGTTCGCCTTCGTCGCGGCGGGCTTTTCCTTCGCGGACCTGTCCATGCGAGATCTGCTGAGCCCGGTGACCCTCGGCGTGGCCCTGGGCCTCTTCGTCGGCAAGCAAGCAGGCGTGTTCGGGGCGGCCGCGCTCGCCATCGGCCTGAAGCTGGCCCGCCGGCCGACCGGCGCGAGATGGGCCGAGCTCTATGGCGTCTCGCTGTTGTGCGGCGTGGGCTTCACCATGAGCCTGTTCATCGGCGGCCTGGCCTTCGGCGCCAACGACGCCACCGCCCAGGCCGAGATTCGGCTTGGCGTGGTGGCCGGCTCCCTGCTTTCGACCCTCGGCGGCATGGCCGTTCTGGCCTGGAGTCAGGCGCGGCGCGCGGACGCGCCCGCCTAGCCTTAGCCCCCTCTCCGCGAACGGGGACGAGACATCAGATCACGAGGCTCGGCCAGCTCTGGATGCCGCCGCGCGGAGCGGCGAGGACCGGTAGATCGCCGGCGAAGGCCGCGACGCTGGCCACCGTCTCGCGGAAGTCCGGCGCGTCGGGATCGCCACTTTCGCTGATCACCGCCGCAAGGACCGGGAGGCCGCGCGACCTCAGGGTCTCGATGGCGGTCAAGGTGTGGCTGATCGCACCCAGATAGGACCCGCCCACCACCAGGGCCGGCAGGCGAAGCGCCGCCATAAGGTCCAGGCAGGTGGCGTCCTCGGCCATCGGGCTCATAGCCCCCCCGGCGCCCTCGACCAGGACGAGATCGGCGTCGGCCACGGCGAGGCCCCGGCGACAGAAGGCCTCGAGTTCGGCGAGCCGCAAGTCGACGCCTTCCAGCCGCGCGGCCATGGGCGGCGACAGCGGTGCGCGGAAGCGCAGGGGCGAGATGGCGTCAAGTGTCTCAGCCGTCAACGGACGGTCGAGCGCCGCCAGCAGCCGGCCAGGATCGCTGTCGGCCCAGTCGTCCGGATCGAAGCCGCTCACGACAGGTTTCAGCGCCTCGACGCTGAACCCCTGGGCGCGGGCGGCGCGGATGAGCGCGCAGGCGCAGAAGGTTTTGCCGACGTCGGTGTGGGCGCCGGCGACGAACATGGCGCGCTTCATGCGGCGGCCATCAGGGGACGTACGGCTTCGGCCAGGCGGTCGACCTCGTCGTCGGAATGGCCGGCGGTGAAGGCGATGCGCAGTCGGGCGGTCCCGGCGGGTACGGTCGGCGGGCGGATGGCGACGGCCAGGAAGCCCTGGTCCTCCAGCGCGCGGGCGGCGGCCAGAGTGCGCACCGCTTCCCCCAACACGATCGGGACGACGGCGCTCTGCGCCTCCGCCAGGTTGAGCGCGCGGGTGAAGCGGCGGGCGCGGGCCAGCGGAGCGGCGACCCGTTCCGGCTCGGCGGCGATGACCTCGAGAGCGGCGATCGCCCCGGCGACGTTCGCCGGCGGCAGGCCGGTCGTATAGATGAAACTGCGCGCCCGGGTGCGGACCAGGTCGATCACCGGCGCGCTGGCGCAGACATAGGCGCCGTAGCCGCCCAAGGCCTTGGACAGCGTGCCCATGGCGAGGTCGACCCTCGCGTCCGGGAAAAGGGCCGCCGAGCCGCGGCCCCGGTCGCCCAGCACGCCCAGGCCATGGGCGTCGTCGACCAGGAGCCAAGCGTCATGCGCGAGGGCGAGCGCGCTGATCGCATCCAGCGGCGCGAGGTCTCCGTCCATCGAGAAGACGCCATCGGTGGCGATCAAGGCGTTCGTCGCCTGCGCGCGATGCCCTGCGAGCTGGGCGGCGAGGTCGGCCATGTCGTTGTGGCGGAAGCTCACCACCTTCGCGCCCGACAGCTGGGCGCCGGCCCAGATGCAGGCGTGGGCCAGTTCGTCGACCAGGATGAGGTCGCCGGACCGCATGACGGTCGGGATGATCCCGCTGTTGGCCAGGTAGCCCGAACCGAACACACAGGCCGCCTCGTGGCCCTTCAGCGCCGCGAGCCGCGCCTCCAGCTCGGAGAACAGCGGCGTGTCGCCGGTCACCAGCCGCGAGGCGCCGGCGCCCACCCCGTGGGAGTCGATCGCCGCCGCGGACGCCGCCTTCACCGCCGGATGGTGCGAGAGATTGAGATAGTCGTTGCAGGAGAAGGACAGCAGGCGTCGCCCGTCCCGCTCGACCCACAGCCCGTCGAGCCGCCGGGTCGGGGTCAAGCGCCGCCTCAGGCTCTGGGCCTCCAGGTCGGCGAGCTTGGCTTCGGCGAAGGCGGTCAGGGTGTCGGGCACGGCGGGGGTATGCACCAGGCTGACCCAAGGTAAAAGGCGCCGTTGCGGCAGTGATGTAAGAGCGCGTCCATGAGTTCCCCCCCCGACTGGTTCACCGAAGGCGCGCCCCACGTCTGGCGGCCCTATTGCCAGATGAAGACCGCCCCGGCGCCCTTGGCCGTGGCCCGCACCGAAGGCGCCCGGATCGTCCTGGAGGATGGCCGCGAGCTGGTTGACGGCATCGCCAGCTGGTGGACGGCCTGCCACGGCTACAACCACCCGCACATCCGCCAGGCGGTGACAGAACAGCTGGCGATCGCGCCGCACGTGATGTTCGGCGGCCTGGCGCACGAGCCCGCCTATCGCCTGGCCGCGCGGCTGGCGCGCCTGCTGCCGGGCGACCTCGACCACGTCTTCTTCGCCGAGAGCGGATCGGTGGCCGTCGAGATCGCCATGAAGATGGCGCTGCAGTTCTGGATCAACCGAGGCGTCCAGGGGCGGACCCGGTTCGTCAGCTTCCTCGGCGGCTATCACGGCGACACCCTGGCCACCATGACCATCTGCGATCCCGAGGAGGGGATGCACGGCCTGTTCGCCGGCGTCATGCCGGCCCAGCACGTGGTCGCCCTGCCCCGCGATGCGGAGAGCGAGGCGGCGCTGGACCGGCTGCTCACGGAGAAGGGCCACGAGATCGCCGGCCTGATCGTCGAGCCCCGGGTCCAGGGCGCCGGTGGCATGCTGCTGCACGACGACGAGGTGCTGCGGACCCTGCGGCGGGTCGCCGACAGGTACGATCAGCTTCTGATCTTCGACGAGATCTTCACCGGCTTCGGCCGAACCGGCGACCTCTTCGCTTGCGAGGGCTCAGGCGTGACCCCGGACATCGTCACCCTGTCCAAGGCCCTGACCGGCGGGACCCTGCCCCTGTCGGCCGCCATCGCCAGCCGCAAGGTGTTCGAGTCCTTCTGGTCGGACGATGCGGGCGCGGCCCTGATGCACGGCCCGACCTACATGGCCAACCCGCTGGCCTGCGCCGCCGCCAACTGCTCGCGGGCGGTCTCGGGCGAGGGGAAG
>CAMFIW010000114.1 GCA_945952355.1 uncultured Phenylobacterium sp.
ATCTATTTCCGCGTCGCCGACATCGTGCTGGCGCGCCGCGAGCTCGAGGCCCAGGGCGTCGCCTTCACCGACCAGATCCATCTCGTCGCCCCGATGAGCGACCACGATCTCTGGATGACCTTCTTCAAGGACCCCGACGGCCACATCCTGGCGCTGATGATGGAAGCGCCGAAGGGCTGGGCGCCCGTCTAGCCCCCGAAGGCGTCGGGATAGGCGATGCTGATGGGCTGGGCCAGGGCGCCGGGCTCGATCTCCAGGGCCATGAAGGCGGGCAGGCCGGAATAGGGGCACGTGACGTTGCGAGTCGCCTCGGCGGAGAAGCCGAAGCGCGGATAGTAGTCCGGGTGCCCCAGCACGATCACGGCATGGGCTCCGAACTCCTTGGCGGTGTCCAGGGCGGCGCGGGTAAGCCTTTGGCCGGCGCCCGTCTGCTGCACGTCGGGCCGCACGGATAGGGGCCCCAGGGCGGCGTAGAGGTTGATGCTGTCGGCCCAGAGGCGGCTGAAGAGCACATGGCCGGTGAGTGTCCCGGCCCCGTCCTCCTCGACCAGCTCGAACATCACGTCGCCGTCGGCGCGCAGATGGTCGACGATGTCGCCCTCGTGGCCGCGCTTGAAGGCGGCGTCGAGCATGGCGCGGATCTGGGGGTGATCGGAGGCGCGGGCATGACGGATCATGGGCGCGCACCCTAGAGGAATTTCAGGCGAAAACGAGGCCTGACATGCGAGAAAAATCCGCAAAATCAACGTGGTTTACAGGGGTTCACCTCAAGGGCAGGCATATCTGGGTCAGCAGGTCCTCCGGCGCGGTCTTGCGCGGATCGTTCAAGTTGATCTCGAACAGCGGCCGGTCGGCCGGCTCCTCGCCGCTGGTTGGCAGCCAGGCGAACAGCAGGTCGTAGGCCCGCCCGATATGGGCGAACGGACCCTTGTGGAGCACCACGGCGTGGCGACCGCCCGGGACCACGTGGATGCCCACGGTCTCGTCCGCCTGCACCTCCGGACCGACCGTCAGGCCGGCGATCGCCTCCTGCTCCTCCGGCGGGGTGTTCATCATGTCGCTGGTCCACACCGCCACGCCCCAGTGCGGCGGCAGGGTGAGGCCCCGGGGTCCGGCCCAGGCCATCAGCCTGTCGAAGGCCCGGCCCACCGTCTGGGGCGGCCCCCGGTGCGGCACATAGGCCAGTCGCATGGGGCTCAAGTCCTGGATCTCGACCTTCATGGGAAAAGCTCCGGCGGCTGGGGTGAGGAGGCTGGCCTCGGGGCGGACCGCCCTGTCGGCGCGAAAAGCCGAGGGCGAGCGGCCATAGCTGGCGCGGAAGGCGCGGCTGAAGGCGGCGGTCGAGCCGTAGCCGGCGCGCCGGGCGATGTCCGCGATCGCGACCTGCTCGTGGGCGAGTTGGCGCGCGGCGCGCATCAGGCGTAGCCGCACCAGGGTCTCGGCCACGGTCTCTCCCATGGTGGCGCGATAGACGCGGTGGAAGTGGAACGGCGAGAAGCAGGCGATGTCCGCCAGTTCGGCCAGGTCCATCGGCTCGTCCAGGTGGGCCCAGATATGTTCGGCCACTCGCTGCAGGCGTCGGCTGTAGCTCTCGGTGGTGGCGGCCCGGTTCATGCCGCCACCCTAGCCCCGCAGGGCTTGATCGGACTTGCGGAACTTATTCCGCAGCCATCGCCACCGGCGCAGCCTGTGGGCCGCGAACCAGCTTGCCGGGCAGTTCGCCGGTCGCCTCGCCGTGCTCGAAGGTGACCACACCGCTGACCACCGTGGCGCGATAGCCGTCGGCCTTCTGGATCAGGCGGCGGCCGTCGGCGGGCAGGTCGAACACCATCTCCGGGGCGCGGATCGCCAGCGCGTCGAAGTCGATGACGTTGAGGTCGGCCTTCATGCCCTGCGCGATCACGCCGCGGTCGTTCAGACCATAGAGCTTGGCGGTGTCGCGGGTCTGCATGGCCACCACCTTCTCCAGCGGCATGCGCTCGCCGCGTTCCCGGTCGCGGACCCAGTAGGTCAGCATGTAGGTCGGGAAGCTCGCGTCGCAGATCACGCCGCAATGGGCGCCGCCGTCCGACAGGCTGAGCACGGTCGCCGGGTGGTTCATCATCTCGACGATGTGGTCGAAGTTGAACTTCGCGTAGTTCAGCAGCGGCAGATAGATGTAGCCGCGCCCGTCGTTCTCCATGAGCATGTCATAGACGACCGCTTCCGGCTTAACGCCCGCCGCCTGGGCCTCGGCGGCGATGGAGTCCTCGGCCCGCGGCTCGTAGTCGAGCGACCCGTCGCGCTCCAGGCGGAACATCTTGTCGAAGCCCTGGAAGAATGTGTTGCCCAGCGTGGTCGAGGGCGCCTCCGGCTCGGAGATGATCGCCTCGCGCACGGCCGGGTCCTTCAGCCGCTCCAGCCGCTCGGCGAAGGGCAGGGCGGCGATCGCGCGATAGGCGGTCTTGCGCATGAAGGGGTGGATGGTCGACTGCCAGCCCAGCACCATGCCGGTCGGGCGGCAGGCGATCTGGGCCGTGACCTGGGCGCCCTCGGTCCTCGCCTTCTCGGTGAGCGCCAGCATCTCGCGCCACTTCTCGGGCTGCACGGGCGACTGCAGCAGGCTGTAGGTCACCGGCAGGCCGGTGCGCGACGCGAAGTCGGTCATCCAGGCGAATTCGTCCTCGGGGATGGTCATGTCCGAGGCCATCTCGAACACCCCGTGGCCGGCCTGGCCCAGGGCCTCGCCGATGCCGATCATCTCGTCGGCGCCGGCGAAGGTGCCCGGCACGACCTCGCCGTCCTTGGTGCGGTGGAGCTGGGTGCGGGAGGTCGAGAAGCCCACCGCGCCGGCCTCCACCGCCTCGCGGGTGATCCGGGCCATCTCGGCGATGTCTTCCGGCGTGGCGGGTTCGTTGCGCGCGCCGCGTTCGTCCATGACATAGGCGCGGATGGCGCTGTGCGGGGCCTGGGCGGCGACGTCCAGCACGCGCGGCATGCGGTCCAGGCTGTCGAGATATTCCGGGAAGGTCTCCCAGTCCCACTTGATGCCTTCGGCCAGGGCGGAGCCGGGAATGTCCTCCACCGCCTCCATGATGCCGATCAGCCACTCGTGGCGGTCGGGCCGGGCGGGCGCGAAGCCGACGCCGCAATTGCCCATCACCACGGTCGTCACGCCGTGCCAGCAGGAAGGCGACAGGTAGCGGTCCCAGGTCACCTGGCCGTCATAGTGGGTGTGGATGTCGACCCAGCCGGGGGTGACCATGTGGCCCTTGGCGTCGATCTCGCGCCGGCCCTTCAGCGCCACCTCGCCGACCTGGCTGATGCGTCCGGCGTCCACCGCGACGTCCGCCCGCCGCGCCGGCGCGCCCGTGCCGTCGATGACCATGCCGTTGCGGATGACCAGATCGTGCATCGCGACCTCCCTGATGTTTGCGCGAAGTCTGGGCCGCGTGACGCGAGGTCAGTCAAAGCAGGGTCGGGATCGCGACGCCGTCGGCGCCGGAGACCTCCAGGTGGGTGACCTTGGCGGCCTTCTCCAGCAGGAAGTCGTCGTCGAACTCATAGTACTTGGCGGCGTCCACCGGCTCGCCGGCGAAGCTGCGCACGGCGTCGAGGTCGTCCCAGAAGGTCAGCATCCAGACCTCGGTGACGCCGCCCTCGCTCCGGCTCAGGCAGGAGGCGCCGCGGTTGCCCGGAATGGCGCGGTAGTCGGGGATGGCGACCGTGCGCATCAGGTCGAGATAGGCGTCCGCCTTGGCCTGCGGGACGCGACCCTTCCAAAGACGCGCGATCATGCCGGCTCCCTCCTTATGGTCCGGCGGAGATGGGAAGCCGGCGGGCGCGCCGCCATTCAGGGCGCCAGCGAGGCGAGATAGGCGGTGACGTCGGTGATCTGGGCCGCGCTGAGGCCGCGGGCGGGCGCCTGCATCGGCCCGGCGCCCGGGTCATGACGCGAGCCCGAGCGGATGTCCCACAAGGCGCGGGCGAGATAGGACGGCGAGCGACCCGCCAGCGGTGGGATCTCGCCCACGCCTCTCAGGCTTGGGCCGTGGCAGGTGCGGCAGGCCTGGCCGCTTCCCCCGCCGCTGGCCACCAGGGCCTCGCCGCGCTTCACCGCGCCGGGCGGGACATAGGCGGTGATCGGTATCCGCTCGTCGCGGATCGCGGCGGCGGCGAAGTCGTCGGAGACCTCGATGATCCGGCCGGCGATCGGCTCGCGCGTCGCGCCGGGCAAGAGGTCGCGCCAGCCATAGTAGTTGGGCCGGGTGCGCGGAACGAGGTTGGCTTCCACCACCTTGAGCCGGGGCGTCCGCGGCAGTGCGGCATAGTAGGCGGCCGCTTCGGCCAGCCGCTTGTCCGAGACGCCGTTCGCCACCTCGGCCATCTCGTGGGTCGCTTGCCGACCAGGCTCCGAGGAACTGCGGTCGCCCACGCGGAACGCCTTCACCTGGGCGACGATATAGGCGGCGGGCAGACCGTTCAGGTCGGCCGCGCCGAGGAAGCCCTGGCCGCTGTGCAGGTGGCATTCGGCGCAGGGCAGGGGCTCGCCCTTTCCCTGCCGGTTCACGGAATGAGGCGGGGGCGGGTGGCGCTCCGGAAACCAGTCGGCCACCGGATCGTCGCTCTGCATCTGGGCCTTGGTGAAGCTGAGCGCACTGCCCGCCACGTGGTAGGGTCCGGAGCCTGGCGGAGCGGGAAACTCGATCTTGGCCGCCTTCGGATAGGCCCAGTCCAGCGCGGCCGGCGGCGTCCTGCCGGGCGAGCAGGCCGCGAGGCCGAGAACTGCCGCGAGGCCGAGCCCAAGACGGATGTTCATGGCCCCGATCCCCTGCGCCGCACGGCCAAGCTTGGCATGACCTCGGGAGGGCCGGAAGGGCTCGGCCTCAGCGGATGTGGGCGACGACGCCGATCGAACCGGTCCGGGTCTCCTCGTCGCCGAGACTTGTGGAGGTGACATCGATCACCACGGTCGAGCCCGGCGGGGCGTCGCGCGGGATCGCGGCCGAGAGCAGCAGCGGCCGGCGCTCGCCTGGGCGCAGGGTCACATGCAGCGGGCGCTCGCCGAACCTCCGCTCGGCGTCGTGAAGCTGGCGCGCGTCGCGAAGGCTCAGTTCGACGCCTTCCAGCAGCGGCTGATCCGTCCGGCGCAGACGCCGGAAGGTGGCCTGGGCCTCGCGCGACAGGCCGCCGCCGCGAATCTCCAGCGTTGCGTCGCGCGCCAGCGAGTTGCCCGCCCAGAACATGAACTGCAGCGATTGGCCGGCGGCGACGGTGAGGTCGTTCACGTTGAGCTGCGCCCATTTGCGGTCGTTGGCGGGATTTGGCGTCGGCGAACTCGCGCCGGTGTCGAGCGGGCTCCAGACGTTCGCCAGGAGGCAGACATGGGCCGGGGCGGTCGTAGGAATGACGCCGACGATCTCGGCCGTCCGCGTGATCTTCCCATTCGGCGCGGCGATCGTCGCCTGCCCGAAGAGGTTCAGCTTGGTGAAGCCGGTGGCGGGGTCCGACCACCACACCCGGACATAGACCGGAGCGGTCAGCGTGCCGGCGCCGTAGTTTCCGACATCCACCGTGACACGGGTGGCGTCGCCGCGCCGGAAGCTGTTCTGGCCCGGCTGGTCGTTCACGACGATGGAGGGGCAGAGCCAGTCGATGACGTTCGCGCCCAGCGGGCGATCCACGCCCGGGCGTCCGCGATCGCCGGCGAAATAGGGGATCACCAGATATGTGCCGACCTTCGGATCATCGCCAACGCGGTCTTTTCGGTCGCCGTCCTTGCGCTTGCGCACCCGGACTTCGGTCGTCCTATTCTGCGCCATAGGGGAGCACCTCCACGGTCAGGACAGGGTCTTGGATGGATGCGCCGGCCGCCAGCTCCCAGCACGGGTGGCGGAACCCGCGATCCGCATCCAGGTCGAGGTTCTGCTCCTCGCGCGCACCGCTGAGGATCTGGGCGAGCACGCGGTGTGCGACCGTCACTCCGGACCTCTGCGCCTGGGGCGACCAGGGACCGGCGAAGGCCCATGGCGTCTCATAGGCCCCGAACGGCGGCTCGACGTTCGGCTGTTCCACGGCGCTGACGGGATCGGACTGGTAGGTGTCGATGGCGCCCGGATCCTCGCGATGCGGCCAGACGGCGCGGACCGGCGTGGCGAGGAACTGTTGATAAAGCGGGGACGCCAGCAGCAGGTCGTCCGGATAGATCAGGCCGGTGACGGCGAGGAAGGCCGCGGAGGCGTCGAAGCCCTGCCAGAGCATCATCTGCAGCGAGAACAGCTCCTGCGAGATGTGCGCGGCCGCCGTCGGATCGGCCATGCTCAGCAGCTGTTGCTGGGTGACCGTGTTCGGGTCGCGGGGATCGGGCGCCTCGGAGCCCTGCAGCGTGTTGAAGAAGTCCGCCGGGTCGCACGTCTTGCCGGTCGTCCACTGCCCGATGCAGTAGATGAGCAGGGCTATGCCGATGGTGATCAGGATCAGGAGGATCGCCAGGCAGGCGCCGCCGCTGCTGGTCTTCGAGTCCGAGGACGAGACCGTGCCGACCTGTCCGCTCGTCGAGCCGTCGGTGTCGATCGTGCCGGTGGGGACGTTGTAGTCCTGGCCGGACAGGAAGTTCAGCGTGCCGGTGACATCGCCCCCCTGGGCGAGCTCAGGCGCCGGCGGGACGGGCAGGTCGGGGCGGCGGAACACCTGCAGCAGTTCCAGGTGCCGGACGGCTCTCTGCAGGCCCAGATCCCAGTCGGGCGCGGATCGGCTGGGCCATGCCGCCGTGGCGGCGTGCTGCAAGCTCGCGAGGATGTCCGCGGGTATGGCGTAGCCTAGCCCCATGGGGCGAAATCCGATGTGTCTCGCCAGCGCGCCGCAGTCGGGTGCGCCAAGCTGGGTCTGAAGCCATGCGCCGACCGTGTTCCGCGCCAGGCGGTCGCGATAGCGATGGGCCCGCCGGGGTCCGCCGACGACGGCCCCGAGATAAGCCGACCCCACGACATTGCCGCTGTAGCAACCGAGCGCGCCGAACGCGAAGGCTCGCGCTCGCTCGGTCCTGGCCGCGTGGAACAGCTGCTCGACGAAGGCCTCCGTCCGCCGTCCGAGGAAGGCGTCGCGCCAGCCCCAGTGCTTGGAGGGGATGTCGGACTGGCGCGGGTGCGCCGTGAGATGGGGCAGCGGGTCGATCGCCGCGTGCAGGGCCTGGGCGTCGGCGTTCAGGACCAGGGCCGAGGCGCGCAGCGCGCCGAGCTGGCCGACGGCGGCGTTCGCCTTGTCCACCGCGTCCGGCGAGGACGGATCGAGCAGGCTGGCCTCGAGGCCGGCCCGGATTCCGGTGAGCTGGTCGTAGAGCGCCAGGCCTTGCCGCCAGAGGCTGGCCGCCTGTTCGAGCAACTGCAACTCGACGCCATCGGATGCGGCGTGATCGAGGACGAGGTCGATGATCCCGCCGAGCGTCGCCGCGTCGGGTTCGGCGTCGACCGCTGCGCCGAGCGCATCGACCTTGGCCTTCAGGGCGAGATTGCCAGCGAAGGTCGTGGCGAGCGAGGCGCGCACCTGCTGCAGGACTCCGATATGCGCATGGTACTCCAGCATGCTGCAGCACCTGTTCTGAGGGTTGTTGAAGACGACGCGTAAGCAACCGGGAGCTGCGAGGCTCCGACGCCCTGGTGTTGGAGCGCGTTAAGCGAGTTTTACGTCAACTGTCGCGCTGAAGTAGCATCTCTGGCCGCGATGGTCCAGGGGGCGCTGTTCGACAGGACGCCGCTCACGTCCTTCA
>CAMFIW010000115.1 GCA_945952355.1 uncultured Phenylobacterium sp.
AGACGATCCAGCTCACCTGGGGCGAGGTGCTGCGCCGGCGCATCGACCGCGTGGTGCCATTGCCGTCAGGCACCAAGGTCGATCTGACCCTGGACACTTCGGTCAATCTGGATCAGCTCTTGGCCGACCTCGCCGACTACCAGCGCCTGCACGGTTCAGGCTCCGTTCAGCCGTGACGGGAGAGCCTGGCCCCATGAACCGGAGAGCCTCCTGATGATCGACCGTCGACTGCTGATCCCGGCGCTCGTCGCCCTGCCGCTGGCGGCCTGCGCGCCGACGCTGCACGTGGATGTGAAGCCGATCACCATCTACGCCAAGCTCGACGCCAATGTGCGGCTGCAACTGGACGAGGACGTGAAGGCCTTGATCCAGAAGAATCCGAACCTGTTCTGAGGGGCCTGACGACAATGATGACGATGCGAAACAACCCCCTGCTTCCCGTGGCCGCCGTGGTCGGCAGCCTGATCGCCGGCGTGGCCCACGCCGACGTCGCCGCCTCCAAGGCCGCCGTCGACGCCGCCAAGGCCGAGGGCACGGTCGGCGAACAGGCCGACGGATTCCTGGGCTTCGTGAAGGGCGGCGGCGGACCGCTCGCCGCCGCGGTGGCCGAGATCAACGCCGGCCGCGCCGAGGTCTATCGCCAGGCCGCCGCCAAGAATGGCGTCACGCCCGAAGCGGCCGGCGGCTCGGCCTTCCAGAGCGTGATCATGGCCAAGATCAAGCCCGGCGAGTACTACAAGCCGGCCGGCGGCGGCTGGGTGCGGAAGTAGCCGCACGCGCCCTCCCTCCCCATGAAGGGAAGGGCGTCGTGACGGCGCCTACAGCGCCCGGTAGGCCGGAAGCGTCAGGAATTCCTCGAAGGCGTCCGACAGGCTCATCTCGGTGAAGATGGCCACGGCCTCCGCGAAGCGGCCGCCGTCGAAGGCGCTGGCTGGCAGGGCTAGGCGCAGGGCGGCCATCTCTTCCTCCAGCAGGCCGCGGAACAGATCGGCCGTCACGGTGCGGCCGTCGTCGAGCTTGGCGGCCTGCTTGATCCACTGCCAGATCTGGGCGCGGCTGATTTCGGCTGTCGCCGCGTCCTCCATCAGGTTGTAGAGCGGCACCGCGCCACGGCCCCGCAGCCAGGCCTCGATGTACTGCACGCCGACACGGATGTTCTCGCGCAGGCCGTGCTCGGTGCGCACGCCCTCATGCACCTTCAACAGGTCCTCGCGGGTGACGGTGACGTCCTCGCGCAGCTTGCCGAGCTGGTTCGCCTGCGGCATCACGCGGTCGAAGACCTCCATGGCGACCGGGACCAGGTCCGGGTGGGCGACCCAGGTGCCGTCGTGGCCGTTGTTGGCCTCGCGCTCCTTGTCGGCGCGGACCTTGGCGAAGGCCGCCTGGTTCGCCGCGTCGTCGCCCTTGACCGGGATCTGGGCCGCCATGCCGCCCATGGCGAAGGCGCCGCGGCGGTGGCAGGTCTGGATCAGCTTCAGCGAATAGGCCGCCAGGAAGGCCGAGCCCATCCCCATGACCGCGCGATCCGGGGTCAGCGCCGCCGGCTGGGCGCGCAGGCGCTTGATGAAGGAGAAGATGTAGTCCCAGCGGCCACAGTTGAGGCCCGCCATGTGGTCGCGCAGCTCGTAGAGGATCTCGTCCATCTCGAAGGCGGCCGGCAGGGTCTCGATCAGCACAGTGACCTTGATGGAGCCGTTCGGCACGCCGACGACCTGCTGGGCGTAGATGAAGACGTCGTTCCAGAGACGCGCCTCCAGATGGCTCTCCATCTTCGGCAGGTAGAAGGCGGGGGTGAAGCCGGCGGCGATCTGGGCCTTGGCGTTGTGGAAGAAGTAGAGGCCGAAGTCGAACAGGCCGCCCGACATCTCCTCGCCGTTCACCGTGGCGTGGGCTTCAGGCAGGTGCCAGCCGCGCGGGCGGACCATCAGGGTCGCGACCTTGTCCTTCAGCGCATAGGCCTTGCCGGTGGTCGCGTCGGTGAAGCCGATCTGGCCGGCCCAGCGGTCCTTCAGGTTGACCTGACCCTCGACCATGTTCTGCCAGGTCGGCGAGGAGGCGTCCTCGAAGTCGGCCATGAACACCTTCGCCCCGGAGTTCAGGGCGTTGATGATCATCTTGCGGTCGACCGGGCCGGTGATCTCGACGCGACGGTCCTGCAGGTCCGCGGGGATCGGGGCGACCTTCCAGTCGCCGTCGCGCACCGATTGGGTCTCGGCCAGGAAGTCGGGCTGCTCGCCCGCGTCGAAACGCTTCTGGCGCTCCTGGCGGCGGGCCAGCAGTTCGAGGCGGCGCGGGTTGAAGCGCGTGTGCAGCTCGCCCAGGAAGGCGAGGGCCTCGGGGGTCAGCACCTCGGCGGCGCGGCCTTCGATCGGACCTTTGATTTCAGCGCGCGAGGCGACGGCGACAGACATGGCGTGACCCTTGGACTTCGGTGAGGCGCGAGCCTCAAGCTATCAGAAAAAAGACCCGCCCGAGGCCGAAGCCTAGAGCGGGCCAGGAGAGACGATCGGGGCTCGAGGCCCAGTTCCTAGGCGGGCAGTACGAACTGCTCGGAAGCGATCGAGTAGCGGACGCTGGCGTTCGAGCGGGTCTGTTCCGACACCTGCCTCCACGCGGCCTTCGCCTCGTCGCGGTCCTCGAACGGGCCGAGCACGTGCGGCGCGCCGTTCTTGAGGGCCTTGAACGCCATGCAGCTGTATTCGCCGCCGACGACCCAATACCGTTCCTTGGTCATGGTCCCTTGCCTCCCCGGCTTCGCCGGAACTGCAGTGTGGTGAGGAGGACCGAGGCCGGAGCCCCGGTCCCTTGGCCGCCCGCCTTTAGGCGAACTGGCCCATGGTGTTGTGGACGCCGCCCGCCTTCAGGGCCGCTTCGCCGGCGAAGTATTCCTTGTGGTCGTCGCCGATGTCCGAGCCGGACATGTTCTGGTGCTTCACGCAGGCGATCCCTTCGCGGATCTCCTTGCGCTGGACGCCGAGGACGTAGCCCAGCATGCCCTGCTCGCCGAAGTATTCCTTGGCCAGATTGTCCGTGGACAGGGCGGCCGTGTGGTAGGTCGGCAGGGTGATCAGGTGGTGGAAGATGCCGGCGCGCTTGGCCGCGTCGCGCTGGAAGGTGCGGATCTTCTCGTCGGCTTCGACCGCCAGGGCCGTGCCGTCGTAGTCCACGCTCATCAGCTTGTCGCGGTCATAGGCCGAGACGTCCTTGCCGGCCGACTTCATGGCGTCGAAGACCTGCTGGCGGAAGTTCAGGGTCCAGTTGAAGGACGGCGAGTTGTTGTAGGCCAGCTTGGCGTTCGGAACGACCTCGCGGATGCGGTCCATCATGCTGGCGATCTGCTCGACGTGCGGCTTCTCGGTCTCGATCCACAGCAGGTCCGCGCCGTTCTGCAGCGAGGTGATGGAGTCGAGGACGCAGCGGTCCGCCCCGGTGCCTTCGCGGAACTGGAACAGATTGGACGGCAGGCGCTTCGGGCGCAGCAGCTTGCCGGCGCGGTTGATGATCACGTCGCCGTTCTTCAGGTCCGACGGAGCGATCTCTTCGCAGTCCAGGAAGCTGTTGTACTGGTCGCCGATGTCGCCCGGCTCATGGCTGACGGCGATCTGCTTGGTCAGGCCGGCCCCGAGGCTGTCGGTGCGGGTGACGATGATGCCGTTGTCGACGCCCAGTTCGAGGAAGGCGTAGCGGACCGCGCGGACCTTCGCGAGGAAGTCCTCGTGCGGGACGGTGACCTTGCCGTCCTGGTGGCCGCACTGCTTTTCGTCGGAAACCTGGTTCTCGATCTGCAGGGCGCAGGCGCCCGCCTCGATCATCTTCTTGGCCAGCAGGTAGGTGGCTTCCGCGTTGCCGAAGCCGGCGTCGATGTCGGCGATGATCGGAACCACATGGGTTTCGTAGTTGTCGATCGCGTCGACGATCTTCTGTTCCTTGGCCTTGTCGCCGGCTTCGCGGGCGGCGTCGAGGTCGCGGTACATCATGCCGAGCTCACGGGCGTCGGCCTGCTTCAGGAAGGTGTAGATTTCTTCGATCAGCGCCGGGACCGAGGTCTTCTCGTGCATCGACTGGTCCGGCAGCGGACCGAAGTCCGAGCGCAGCGCGGCGACCATCCAACCCGAGAGGTAGATGTAGCGGCGCTTGGTCGAGCCGAAGTGCTTCTTGATCGAGATCAGCTTCTGCTGGGCGACGAAGCCGTGCCAGCAGCCCAGCGATTGCGTGTAGTTGGCCGAGTCGGCGTCATAGGCCGCCATGTCCTCGCGCATGATGCCGGCGGTGTACTTGGCGATCTCAAGGCCGGTCTTGAAGCGGTTCTGCAGGCGCATGCGGGCCACGGATTCAGCGCTGATGCCGTCCCAGGTGCCGTTCTTGCTTTTGATGAGCTGGCCCATCTCGATGATGTGGTCTTGGTAGGACATTTTCACTCTTCCGCGATATCCGTGCCTGTCGCTTTGACAAGCGTTGGCGCGTGCTACCTCCAATGAACGCTGGCGCGAAGAGTTAATGCGGCGCGAAAAGGCCACGCTGTCACAGTCAGACCTTGTCAAAATTGTAAATCTGTGACAATGCGACAAACATGGCCGCAAGCACCACCGACCGGAAGCTGTTCCTCGGCGCGCGGATGAAGCGCCTGCGCCGCGAGCTGGGCCTGACCCAGACTCGCATGGCCGAGGACCTCGGGGTCTCGCCAAGCTACCTGAACCTCCTGGAGCGCAACCAGCGGCCCGTGACGGCCCAGGTGCTGCTGCGCCTGGCCGAGGCCTACGACCTGGACCTCAAGAGTCTGTCGTCGGATCCGGAGTCGGCCAATGCGACGGGGCTGACCGAGGTTTTCTCCGACCAGATGTTCCGCGACCTGGGCGTGGCGCGGCACGAGATCGCCGAGGTGGCGGATTCGGCGCCCGGCGTCTCGGACGCCATCGTGCGACTCTACCGGGCCTATCTGGACCAGCGCCGGCTGAACGATCTCGGCGCCATCTCGCGGCCGGAGGAGGGCGCGCCAGCCCCGGCGGCGGTTATCCCTTCGGACTGGGTGCGTGACTTCATTCAGGCGCAGAAGAACCACTTTCCGGAGCTGGAAGACGCGGCGGACGAGCTTTCCAACCATCTGTCGCCCGAGCCGCAGGACTTCGCGGGCGCGGCGCGCGACCGGCTGGCCAACAAGCACGGCATTCAGGTCCGCGTGGTGCCGCTGGACGTTCTGCCGGAGAGCGTTCGCCGGTTCGACCATCACCGGCGGCGCCTGTTCCTGTCCGAGGTGCTGACCGGGGCCGGACGGTCCTTCAGCCTCGCCTACCAGTTGGCCCTGCTCGAATACGGACCGATGCTGGACGCCATGGCCGACCGCATGGGCGCCCCGGACCGCCCAACCCGGGGCCTGGTCAAGGTGAGCCTGGCCAACTACCTGGCCGCCGCGACCATGATGCCCTACGCCGCCTTCCACGAGGCGGCGGAGCGGCTGTCGTACGACATCGAACTGGTCCGCGCGCGGTTCGGGGTAAGTTTCGAACAGGCCTGCCACCGGCTGACCACCCTTTCGCGGCCCGGCGCGCGGGGCGTGCCTTTCTTCATGCTGCGGGTGGATTCGGCCGGCAACATCTCCAAGCGGTTCGCGGGCTCGGCCTTTCCCTTTTCGCGGTTCGGCGGCGCCTGTCCGCGCTGGAACATCCACACCAGTTTCCGAACGCCCGGGCGGATCGTCACCCAGATCGTCGAGACACCGGACGGACAACGCTACTTCACCCTGTCGCGGACGGTGAGCCGGATCGCGACACCCTATGCCGGCGACGATTCCGAGCTGGCGGTCGGTATGGGCTGCGAACTGAAGTTCGCCGAGCGGCTGGTCTATTCCAGGGGCCTCGACCTGAAGGACCCGATCGCCACAGCCATCGGCCCCGCGTGCCGCATTTGCGAGCGCCCGGCGTGCCCGCAGCGGGCGGCCGAGCCGATCAATCGCACCCTCACAGTCGACGACTTCACAAAGTCGATTTCGCCCTATCCCTTCGCCTCGAGCTGACCCTTTACGTTCAGGGAAACTTCGGCGTGGCGGTCCCACAGAGGTATGGATACAAAGGGATTCCAAACGCGCGCAGACGCGTGGGGCTGGGAGACCACATGTCGGAACGCAACGGCGTCCGCTCGACGGACCGCTTCGCCAAGAAGCGGGAAGCGATCCTCGACGCCGCGACCGGAATTCTGAACCGCAAGGGCGTCAAGGGCCTGACCCTCGGCGTGGCCGCCGCGGCGGTGGGCCTCTCGACCACCAGCGTCACCTACTACTTCAAGCGCAAGGACGACCTCGCCGCCGCCTGCCTGATGCGCGGGATCGAGTGGCTGCAGGCCGCGGCCGACACCGCGGTCGCCGAACCGGCTCCGGAGGCGCGGCTTCACAAGCTGCTGGACATCTATCTGGAGCGGCTGCGCCTCACGGCGATCGGCGAGGCCCCGCCCCTTCCGACCCTGGCCGACATCCGGGCGCTGAACAATCCGCAGCGGACCGAGGTGTTCGACGCCTTCATGAAGCTGTTCCGCAAGGTTCGCTCGCTGTTCGACTCGACCGAACTGACATGGCTGGGCCGTGGGCGGCGCACCGCGCGGACCCACATGCTGCTGGAGCAGATCTTCTGGGCGGCGGCCTGGCTGCCGAAATACGACCCCGAGGACTATGGCCGCATCTGCGAGCGGATGTTCGACATCCTGATCGGCGGGCTGGGCGTCGAGGGCGCGACCTGGGCGCCGGCGCCGGCGCCTCTGGCCGAGCTCGCCCGGCCGGAGGGCGAGGAGGTAGGGCGCGAGACCTTCCTGCTGGCGGCCACGCGGCTGATCAATTCGCGCGGCTATCGCGGCGCCTCGGTCGACAAGATCTCGGCCGAGCTGAACGTCACCAAGGGCAGCTTCTACCACCACCACGAGGCCAAGGACGATCTGGTGGTGGCCTGCTTCGACCGCACCTTCGAGGTGATGCGCCGAGTTCAGAGACTGGCCATGAGCCTGCCGGGCGACCAGTGGATGAAGCTGACCAGCGCCGCGGCGGCGCTGGCGGAATTTCAGCTATCGGAATATGGGCCGCTGCTGCGGACCTCGGCGCTCACAGCCTTGCCCGAGGCGATCCGCGAGGAGCAGGTGGCGCACTCCAACCGGGTGTCGGACCGCTTCGCCTCGATGATCTCGGACGGCATCGCCGAGGGCTCGATCCGCCCGGTCGACCCCGCGATCGCCGCCCAGATGCTGAACGCGACCCTCAACGCGGGCGCCGAGCTCGGCTTCTGGGTGCCGGGCGTGACCCAGAAGCAGGCCGCGTCCATCTTCGCGCGGCCATTGCTGATGGGCGTCTTCGCCCGCTAGGCCAGCTTTTCCTCCGAGGAGGCGGGTTCGCCCCCGGTCTCGAGGTCCGAGGCGGCCGCCAGCTTGCGAACCGACTCCGCGTGGCTCTCGCGGGTGATCTTGTAGCCGCTCATGAAGGCCACCGAGAGCGCATAGAGGATGATCGCGGTCGGCACATAGACGAGGCCGAGCTGTCGGATGACGTGGGGATCGACCTCGCCCGGCCTGGCGCCTTGCGGAAAATTGGCGGCCGAGAGCAGCATGGACGAGGTGAAGATGCCGATGCCGGTCACCGCCTTGGCGACGAAGGCGCTGGCGGCGAAGAACAGACCCTCCGACCGGCGGCCGGTGCGCAGCTCGGAGTCCTCGACGACGTCGGCGATCATCGAGGTGGTGAGGATGTTGCCGGTGATGGTGAAGC
>CAMFIW010000116.1 GCA_945952355.1 uncultured Phenylobacterium sp.
GGGGGGGGTGGGGGGGGGGGGGGGGACGGCGGCGTTGGGCGCGGCCGTCGCGCCGGCCGAGTTCAGGCTGGTGATCGAGGTTTCCAGGCTGGTCAGCAGGCTGGAGACGTCGTTGCTGCCGCCCACCGTGCCGAGCGCGGCGTCATAGGACTGCAGGGCGTCGGATATCGCCGCGTCGTGGCTCGAGGCCGCGTTCGCCGTCGCGGCCGCCTTGGTCAGGTAGGCGTCGGCCACCCGCGTCACCGTCGCATCCGAGAGCGCGCGGGTCTCCGTGATGCTGGTGAAGCTCGCCGTCTTGCGCGAGTAGCTGGTGTCGCTGGCGTTGGCGATGTTCGCGTTGGCCAGGGCGATCTGATAGTCGGAATTGCTGATCCCGGCCGAGGCGATGTTGAGGATGCCGGTCAGCGACATGGGCGCTAGCGGCCCCGCCCGCGGGTATAGGCGTCGCAGGCCGCGCCGCCGTCGTTGGCGGCGCGCAGCAGGCGGCGGTTCTCTTCCAGCTCGCCCGAAAGCCGCTCGAGCCGGCCTTCCAGGGCGGAATAGGCATGGTCGATCTCGGCCAGGGCCACCAGCCGGTCGCGCCCGCTCAGGGCGGCGAGCTGGCGCGCGATCGCCCAGGCGAGCGCCTTCGCCTCTTCGGGACTGGCGACCACCGGCAGAGCGTATCCGCTCTGCCGGGACCGCTCGGCCCGCAGACGCAGGTCGTCGATCGCCCCCAGATCCCGGGTCGGTTCCATCAGCGCATCGCCGTGGTCAAGGTGTCGAACATGCTCTTCACCGTCGTGATCACCTGCGAGGCCGCCGAATAGGCCTGCTGGGCCACGATCATGCGGTTGAACTCGCCGGCGATGTCGGTCGTGGAGCCTTCAAGCGCCGAGGCCTGAAGGGTGCCCGCGTCGCTGTCGCCCGGCATGCGCAGGGCAACGTTGCCGGCAGCCTGGTTTGGGGTGAACACCGTGCCGGAGATCGCCGTCAGCCCGTTGGGGTTCGGGAAAGTGGCCAACGGGATCTTGTAGACCGGCAGCTTCACGCCGTTGTCGAACGAGGCTGTGACCAGGCCGTTCGCATCTATGGTCACCGATTTGAGCTGGCCGTACAGGGCGCCGTCCTCGGTGAAGCTCGGATTGCCGATCTCGGTGGTGCTGGTCGAGGACGAGAACTGGGTGATGCCGTCGGTCTTGCCGACCGTGCCCAGGTTCAGGGTGATGTTGCTGTCCGCCGCCCCGGTGGTCAGGCCGCTGACGGTCAGGGCGACCGGCGCCGGGGTCGTCGAGGCCAGCACGCCGCTGGTATCGAAGGTCACGGTCACGCTCGTCGGGCTGATGGTCCCGCTGGTCACCGAACTGTTCGAGGTCAGGGTCGGATTTGCCAGGTCCAGCTTCCAGGTGTTGGCCGCGGTCTTCGTCCAGGTCTGGCCGATGGTGTGACTGACCCCCAGCGAGTCGATCATCGTGTTGCTGGTGGTGAAGGTGTCGCCCACATTGGCGTTGGCCGGCAGGTTGGCCGCCATGTTGATCTGGGTGGTGGCCTTCGCGGTGCCGCCGATATTGGCCAGATTGATCGGCTTCAGGTTCGACAGGTCGCTTGAGTTGGCGGCCAGCACGTTGCCCTTGGCGTCGGTGGCGAAGCCTTCCAGATAGTAACCGTCGTTGTTGACCAGGTTGCCCTTCGCGTCCGTCGTGAAGCTGCCGTCGCGGGTGAAGGCGAAATCGGACGCCGCGGAGGTGGCGCTGTCGGCGACGACGAAGAAGCCCGAGCCGTCGATCGCCACGTTGGTCGGGGTGGCTGTGGAGGAGATCTGTCCCTGCAGGCTGAGGTTCTGCAGCGCGTGGGCGGTGACGCTACCGCCGGAGGTGTCGGCGCTGGAATAGCCGTTCACCAGAGCCTGGAAATCCGTCGACGAGGTCTTGTAGGCGACCGTCGAGGCGTTGGCGATATTCTTGGAGATGGTCGACAGCGCGGTGCTCTGGGCGGTAAGGCCCGAAACCGCGGTGGACATGGCGGACGACAGCGACATGGCGTGCGCCCCCTAAGCCTTGGCCGTCTGGCCGGACGCCAGGAGCTGAACCTGGGTCAGGATCGACGACATGGTCGACGACAGGGTGTCGAGCTTGGCGTTGGTGTCGATCTGCTGCGACAGCGAGCCGTACTCCACCATCTGCTGGGTGAACTGGTTCGGGTCGGTCGGGTTCAGCGGGTTCTGGTTCTGAAGCTGCGTGGTCAGCAGCTCCAGGAACTGGGTGCTGGTCAGGTTCGTGTTCGACGAGGTCGTGCTCGTCGTCGACCCGCTCGACGCGGCGGAGGTCGCCGGGATGGTGCTCATGGGCTTGCCTCGTGCTGGGCCCTTGGCCGGGCCTGATCACGGGCTTGAACGGGGCGGCCTCCCGCGATGGGGCGCGCTTTTTTTTGTCGCGGCCTCGCTGGGTGCTTTTTTTGGTCCGACGCATTTTTACCGCCCCATCCCCGGGACCGCTCCGTTCAAGGGGCGATGTCTGCGTCGAGCAAAAGGCCGGCGGGGCGTCCCGTTGGGCTCACCGCCCAGCGGCCTGAAACGCCCAGCACCGAGGGGAACTGGAAATGACGGTTATCTCGACCAACACGGCGGCCAACACCGCCCTGCTGTACCTCAATAAGAATTCGGCCATGCAGAGCAGCGCGCTCGCCCGCCTCTCCAGCGGTTCGCGCATTACTTCTGCCAAGGACGACGCCTCGGGCCTCGCCATCGCCACCGGCATGAAGTCCGACATGGCGGTCCTGCAACAGGCGGCCACCAACGTCCAGAACGGCACCGCCGTGCTGAACACCGCCGACGGCGCCCTGTCCAATATCAGCGACATCCTCACCCGGATGAAGACCCTGACGGCCCAGGCCCAGTCGGGCTCTTCGAGCACGAACGACCTCAGCTACATCAACGCCGAGTACACTCAGCTCACCTCTGAAATCGACGACATCGCCACCAAGACCTCGTTCAACGGCACTGCCCTCTTGGACGGCGCCAGCGCCTATTCGTCTGGCGTCAACTTCCTGGTCGGCACCACCAGCACTGATACCGTTACGGTTCAACTGAACGGCGCGGATTCCACCACGCTCGGCATCAGTGGCACCTCGATCACCAGCGCCGCTTCGGCCGCCACCGCGATGTCGGCCCTCGACACCGCCATCACCACGGTCTCGGCGGCCCGCGCCAACGTCGGTGCGACCCTGTCGCGCTTCAGCTTCCGCGGCGACGTGATCAACACTTCGCTGGAGAACCTGACCGCCGCCCACTCGGCGATCACCGATGCCGACATCGCGGCGACGCAGTCGCAGTTCTCGAGCGCCCAGACGCTCACCTCGGCGGCGATCAGCGCCCTGTCTGACGCCAACCAGATGAACCAGTCGATGCTCAAGCTCCTCCAGTAGGAGCCCTGATGGCCGGCGCTTCGGCGCCGGCCAATTCTTCGAGGGCGCGCCATGACCAGCACCACCGCCTCGACCGGCGTCGTCAATACGTCCGGCACGACCAGCTATATCACCGGCACGGCTTCCGGGCTCGACACGGCCTCGCTCATCAAGGCGGCGGTCGCCCAGAAGACGGCCGCCGCCGATACGCTCGACGCCAAGGTCACCGCAAACACCACCAAGATCTCGGCCTATCAGACCTTGCAGGGCCTGATATCCGGCCTGTCGACCGCCATCTCTGGCCTGGCCTCGGGGACCTACAGTTCGGTCTCGACCTCGACCAACGCCTTTCAGGCAAAGTCGGTCAGCCTCACCTCCTCCGATTCCAGCACGGCGAGCGACTATCTCGCGGTCAGCGCCGCTTCGACGGCCGTGGCCACCGCCTCGACCGTGACGGTCGACCAGCTCGCCACAGCCCAGAAGGTGGCCTCCGCCACCCAGACCAACACGGGCGCGCTCGGCTACAACGGGACCTTCACCCTGGGCCAGGGCACCGCCACGCCCCAGACGGTGACGGTCAATCCGACCATGTCGTTGGCCGACATCGCCGCGGCGATCAACGCCGTCTCCAGCGCCTCGGGCGTCAGCGCCTCGATGATCCAGGTCGAGCCGGGCAGCTACCGGCTGCTGCTGTCGGCCAACGCCACCAACCAGCCGATCACCGCCGCTACAGCGTCGGGCGACGACGTGCTGGGCTCGCTGGGCGTCACCGATTCCACGGGGGCGTTCGCCGATGTGCTGCAGACCGCCCAGCCGTCCCTGGTCACCATCGACGGCAACCAGATCAAGAGCGACACCAACAACGTGACGGACGCCGTCACCGGCCTGTCGATGTCGCTGCTCAAGACCACGCCTTCCGGCATGACGCTCAACATGTCGGTCCAGCCCGACTACAGCGGCGTGAAGACGGCGATCACAAACTTCATCACCGCCTACAACAGCCTGCGCGACTTCGTGAACACCAACCAGGCGGTGGGCGCCGACGGCACGGCGGCCAGCGGGGCGACCTTGTTTGCCGACCCATTGCTGCGCAGCGCCAGCCAGACCCTCAACAGCCTGCTGTTCTCGGACCATTCGAACGCCGGAACCCTGTCGAACCTTGCCGACCTCGGGATCACGCTCGACACCAACAACAAGCTCTCGCTCTCCAACGAGACCACGTTGGACAACGCCTTGCTGGGCAACCTCAGCGACGTCTCCAACCTGTTCCAGTCCTCCTTCACGCCGTCGAACAGCGCGCTGAAGCTCCTGGCCAACAATACGACCGGGGCGTTCCACTTCACCCTCGACGTCACCGCCAATTCGGACGGCACGATCACCGGCGCCAGCGTCGGCGGCGATTCCAGCCTGTTCACGGTCTCGGGCTCGCGGATCGTCGGCGCGGCGGGCGGTCCCTATGCGGGGCTGAGTTTCGCCCTGGTGGCGAACGCCAACACGTCGATCTCGGTCGACATCCAGCCCGGCCTCGCCAACCAGATGACGGCCTATGCCAGCACCTATGCCGACGGCAATACGGGGCTTCTGCAGCAGCAAATCGCCGCCCTGACATCCCAGGACAACGACTGGAGCAGCCGCTCAAGCCAGATCCGCAGCGACGCGGCCACCTATCAGTCGAACCTCGTCACCCGTTACGCGAACATGGAGCAGGAGGTTTCGGCCGCCCAGCTCGTCCAGGCCCAGATCAAGGCCATTCTCCAAGGAAGCAGCACCAATGGCTGACGCTGCGCGCGTCCTCGCGGCCTATCGGGCCTCCCAGCGTCTCGACGAACGGCCGATCGCCGTCTTGGTCGCGCTGCACGATCAGATTTCCCATGCCATGGCCTCGGCAATCTCTGCCCACGACGCCGGCGCCCTGGATCAAACCTGCCGTCACGCGGCGCGGGCGACCCACCTCCTGGGCGGCATCTTGGCGGCCCTAAACCCTTATGACGACGAGACTTTCGAATTGCGCGCCTTCTACGGCGCCCTGCGCTCGGCCCTCAACCGCCTGCTTAGCGACAGTTATGCAATGGAAAGGTTACATCAGGGCCTTGATCGCCTCAATTCAATGTCCGTAATGCTTCGATCTGAAATGAATCGGTAATACTGACATCTTCCGACAAGAATCGGCGCCTTTTGGCGCCGATTCAGATTTCATATGCAACAGCTCGTTAACCATACTATTCATTTGCATTTCAATTGTTACGTGGCACGGGGGTTGCTTGTTACTTTTCCAGATTCACTCTGGACGACCGAACATGCTTTCCCAGCCGAACACGCCCGCGCCGCAGACCGCAGCCGCCGCGGCGCTCGCCGCGCTCTCGGATGAAGACCTGTTCCAAGCTTGCCGGGCGGGTGACGAGCGCGCCTTCCGCGCCCTGGTGACCCGCCACGCGGAGTTCGTTCGCCGCCTGGCGATCAATGTGGTGCGCGACGAACAGGAGGCGGAGGACGTCGTCCAGGAGGCCTTCGTCTCGGCCTGGCGCAATCGCGAGGCCTGGCGGCCGGAGGCCAAGTTCACCACCTGGCTCTATCGGATCGCCATGAACAAGGCGATCGACCGCTATCGCGCCCGCCGCGCCACGCCGCAGCCGGCGGAGGTGATCGCCCGTATCCAGGACGCCGAGATCTCGGCCGTGGAGCTTCCCGGCCAGCTCGCCGCCCTTGAGCGCCAGGAGGCCTCCACCGTCATCGCCGGCGCCATGGAGGCTCTGCCGGAAACCCAGCGCACCGCGCTGCGGCTCTTCTATTTCGAGGACCTTGAGGTCGCCGAGATCGCGAAGGTCATGCTAGCGTCCGAGCAATCCGTCCGGTCGCTGCTCAAGCGGGGGCGCCAGACCCTGAAGACGCGACTGCAGAAACAGAAGACCCTCCGCCCGCATGGATCTCCAGGAGTTTCGCCGCCTGCTCGCCGCCCTCGGTCCTGACCTGGCCGACTGGCCGGCCGACGCCGCCGACGAGGCCGTCGCCCTCATGGCCGGCGAGCCCCGCGCCCAGGACCTGTTCGCCCGCGCAGTCGCCGAGACCGCCCGCGACCCGGCCGCCGACATATCCGCCCTCGTCGACCGCATCGTCGAGCAGGCGCGTCGGGGAGACTAGCTCCTGGCCGCCGCCAGGATCGGCCCGCCAGGGCCCGCCTGGACGAGGATGGCGGTCTTTAGCGCCGCGTTGGTCGCCGCCGGCAGCTTCAGCGTCTCGGCGCGCCCGTCGAAGGCGCCCAGTCGCACCAGTTCGCGCACCACGTTCTTGTGCGGCAGGGTCTTGCCGGTGTTCTCGCCGCGCCGGACCGGCACCTGCACCGTGCTGGGGTCGTAGCGCACCAGCCAGACCACGGCCGGTCTCGCGGGCCGGGCCGCCGCGGCGAGGCTCACCCGGTCTGCGCTCAGGGTCAGGGCCGGCCCGCCGGCCACCGGGGCCGTGGCCGCCGCGGCGCGCTCGATCTCGCCCGGCGTCGCGCCCACCACGTCGCGCCGGCCGTTTATCACCACCTGCGGGGTGGCGACATTGTCGTGGCGCAGGCCGCGCGCATAGTCCCATTGCCGGTCGGTATAGGCCTTGGAGGCGAAGGTGTCCTTCCAGCCCAGGCTGTCCCAGTAGGTCACCCCGAAACTCAGGGCCAGGATGTCCGGCCGGTTCGACAACTTGGCCACATTCGCATTGGCTGGCGGGCAGGACGAGCAGCCTTGGCTGGTGAACAGCTCAACGACCGTGAACGGGGGGGCCGCCGCGGCGCTCCCCGAGGTCAGCGCCATCGCCGCTCCCAGGCCCAAGATCGTCCGTCGGATCATCGCGCTTGCTCCACGCCGGCCCTGCCTCGGGCCCGTTCGACCACAGGTTCGCGCGAGCGGGAACCTTGGTTACAGCCGCCGGCCCGAGTTGTCGGCCGAATGTGCTCGTTCGGCCGGGCGGTCGATTTGCCGCACCGCTTGTTAGGGAAGGGCGGAGGCGGCCGGGGCCATAAGGGGGCGTCGATTCCCGGAGGCTCCATGAACCAGGATCTGGCCGCGGACGCCGGCCGCGCGCCGCTCGGCGTGCGCATCGACGAGGCCGCCGAAGCCGTCCGCCGGGTGACCGTCCCGCGCCTTGCCCTCTATCCCCTTGCGGCTCTCATGGGCGTCCTGCTGCTTCCTGCGGGCCAGCTCCTCGCCTGGCTGGGCGCCGGGCTGGGGGTGGAGCTCTGGACCTGGGTCGCGGGCCGTCCCGCCGCGCACGGCCGGCCGATGGGCCGGCTGGCCCGCCTGCATTTCGC
>CAMFIW010000117.1 GCA_945952355.1 uncultured Phenylobacterium sp.
AAACCGGCCCACAATTCCGCCGGGGCGGCCAACCCGACGTCCGATACGAGCATCGCAACCCCCAACACCAACCCGCGACCCGGGTATAATGCACCCAACCCGGCTTCGATAAAAGCCTTGCCGCGCCTGGCCTTTCATCGCAGCTTAGTCCTGAGCAAGATACCGACCGGAAACGCCTACAGCGAATGTTCTGCGTGGCGAGATCGCCCAGGAGAGGGGCGATCCATGTCTAGTAGACAACATAAGATGTTTGCGCGTTCGCAAGTAAATCTCAGGATTGTTTTCTCGGAACGCGCGATGAAACGACGGACGCGACTCCGGGTGGCCGTCGGTCGGACCCGCCAGGCATTCGGCCGCCCAGCGCCGACACGCCGCGACCCGTCGCTCCGCGGCGGCGATGGGCCATGACCGTGGCCTGGAGATCCCTCGCATCGCGTATCCGCCGCCGCGCTCCCGTCGCCAGCCCGCCCGCGGCCGCCACGGTCATGGAGGCCGGTAGGTCAGCGCTCCCGCAGGATCTGCAACTGCACGCGCTGGAGGCCTTCGAGGCGCTGGCCGACGCCGATCAGGCGGAACGCGCCGAATGGTTCGCCCGGATGGGCGCGGAGGATCCGGCGCTGGCCACCCAGGTAGCGCTGCTGCTCCGCGCCGACGCCGAGGCCGGCAAGGTGCTGCCCACCCAGGGGCCGTCCTTGGCGTCCCACGACGCTGAGGACGAGCCGGGGCCGCCGGCCCGCATAGGTCCGTACAGTCTGGGGGCGCGGCTCGGCCGCGGCGGCATGGGCGATGTCTATCTCGGCGAGCGGGATGACGGCCTCTTCGATCAGAAGGTGGCCATCAAGGTCATCCGATCCGGCCGGCTTTCACCTTTGCTCGCGGCGCGGTTCGCCGAGGAGCGGCGCATCCTCGCGCGCCTCAGCCACCCGCACATCGCCCAGCTCTTCGACGGCGGCGTCGACGCGATGGGCCGCTCGTATTTCGTGATGGAGCTGCTCGAAGGCCGGACCATCACCGACTATGTACGTGAGGAGGCCCTCGGCCTGAACGCGATCCTGGAGCTGTTCCTGGACGTCTGCTCGGCCGTGCAGTTCGCCCACCAGAACCTCGTCGTCCACGCCGACATCAAGCCCAACAACATCATCGTCACGCCCCAGTCGGGGGTGAAGCTGCTCGACTTCGGCATCGCCACGCTCATCGAGCCGGGCGCGGACCCGCGCGGTCCCGCGACCGCCCACGAGCCGATGACCCGCGCCTATGCCGCGCCGGAGCGGCTCGTCGGCGCGCCCTCCAGCGTGTCGGGCGACGTCTACGCGCTCGGCGCCCTGCTGTTCGAGATGTTGTGCGGCCGCCTGCCTGCATCCCTGTCGGACGAGAGCGACGAGACCCGCGCGGTCAGCGCCGTCGGCCCCTCGAGCTGGCCGACTCCCAGCGAAGCCCTGCGCCGCCAGGGCGAAAGGGGCCAGGTTCTCGCCTCGCAGGTCGCGGGCGACATCGACGCGCTCGTCGGCCGCGCGCTCAGCCTGCGGGCCAGTGATCGCTACACCAGCGTGCTGGAACTGTCCGACGACATCGTGCGATTCCGCGGCCACCAGCCGGTGCGCGCCCGGCCCGCCGAGGTTGGCTACGTCGTGTCGAAGTTCGTCCGCCGCCACCGCCTGGGCCTTGGCGTGACCGCGGCGGCGATGCTCACCCTCGCCGTGACCGCCGGGACGGTGACCAAGCTATATCTCGACTCTGAGCACCTTCGCGCTCGGGCCGTCGCGCGGTTCGGTGAGACCCGGGCCATGGCCAACTACATGATGTTCGAAGCCGATCCCCAGTTGGCCCGCTTGCCCGGCAGCCTTGGCCTGCGCCAGGACATGGTCTCGCGCAGCCAGCGCTACCTGCAGGCCCTGGCGTCGGACCCGTCCGCCTCGCCCGACCTGAGGCTGGAGATCGCCGAGGGCTATTTCCGCCTGGCCCGCATCTACGCCTTCGATCTCAACGGTGGCCTGGGCGACGTCCAGAACGCCAAGGCCGCGCTCGAAGAGGGACGGCGCATGCTCGCGGCCCTGTCCCCCGGCTCGGTCGATTCGGTGCGGCTCGACCTGCTGCGGGGCGATGCCGAGATGATCGCCGGGAACTCCGCCTTCCTCGCGCCGGACGCAAGCTCCCTGAGCGGCGGCCTGGGCGCGCTAGAGCGCGCCCAGGCCTGGTATGGCGCCGCCCTGTCGCAGCAGCCGTCGAACGTGCGGGCGGCCCTGGGACTCTGGCGGGCGCAGGTGATGTCCGGCCGCCTCTTGTCCTACCTGCAGAAGAACGAGCAGGCCGTGGATCTCATCGGTCGCCATCTGGACGACCGGCGTCCGGCGCCGACGACGCGAGCGGAGATGATCGAGGCGAACTTCATCCGCACCGGCGCCTTGCTGATCCTCGCGGAGGATCTGGAGGAAATGCATCAGTACGGTCGGTCCTTCGCCATGTTCCAGCGCCTGAACGACGAGATCGACGCGATCCGCAAGTCTGGCATGGCTGGCAGCGAAAACGACTACATGCAATCGACCGCTCTCGCCGCCCTGGGCCGTGACCTCGCGCGGCGGCACCAGTTCGAACCCGCGATCGACCGCTACAGGCAGTCCCTGGAACTGATGCGGCGCATCCTGTCGTTCGGTCCCAACGACGCCGTCGACGCGAGCCTCAGCCAGGAGTCGGTGGGCCTGTCGCATGTGCTGACCCAGGCGGGACGGTACGAGGACGCCGACGCCATCCTGCGCGAAGAGGTCGCCAAGGCGACGCGGCGCATCGAGGCCGATCCGGACGACACCAGCAAGCTGCGGCTGGCGGCGCTCTACCTCTCGGCCGAGGCCGACAATCTCCACGCCGCAGGACGGAAGGCCCAGGCCTGCGCGGCCGACCGGAGGGCCTTGCGCTATTTCGACGACATCCAGCGACGGAGCGGCCTGCTGCCCATGGACACCGGTCCGACCGGCGTCGCGACCATGGTCAGGAAGCGCGTGTCGGGCTGCCCCTCCTAGGCGGACCGGCGCCAGCGAGGCTGAGAACCCGCGCCTTCGCAGGGCGCCGCATCCCCGCGCCGCCGCGCTTCCCATCGGCCACTTACTTCGTTTACAAGACTGACTAGGCGCCGCGGGGCGCCGCATGGGGAGCGGTCCGATGTCGGTCTACATCTTCGACGCCGTGCGCACGCCGCGGGGCAAGGGCCGACCGGATGGATCTCTCGCCTCGGTGACGCCCGCGAGGCTCGTCGGCCAGCTCGTCCAGGCCCTGGAGGCGCGGGTCGGTCGCGACGTCGTGGCCGCCGCCGAGCACTTCACCCTGGGCTGCGTGACCCAGACCGGCGTCCAAGGCGGCCACGTCGCGCTGTCGGCCCGAATCCAGGCCGGCCTGCCCGACGACATGGCCTGCCTGACGATCAACAACTTCTGCGTCTCGGGTCTCAGCGCCCTGGCCGACGCCGCGCGACGAGTGGCCAGCGGCCAGGCGAACATGGCCCTGGCCGGCGGGGTCGAGAGCATGTCGCAGGTCGCCTTCCTGGCCGACGCGGCGGACTTCTACACCGACATGAGCCTGGCCCAGTCCATGGGCTGGACGCCGGTGGGCGTGGCCGCCGACCTGCTGGCCACCGTCGAGGCGATCAGCCGCGAAGAGATGGACGCCTGGGTCCTGCGCTCCCATCGCCTCGCCGCCAAGGCCTGGGCCGAGGGATTCTATGCCGGCCGCGTCATCCCGGTGAAGCGCGACGACGGGTCCCTCGGCCTCGAGCGCGACGAGAACATTCGCGATTTCGGCGATGGCGCGAGCCTGGCCCGCCTGCCGCCGGTCTTCGCCCCGATGGGCGCCGCGGGCTTCGACGACATCCTGATGGCGAGCCGTCCCGGCCTGGCGGGCGTCGAGCACCGCCACTCCGTCGCCCACTGCCCGCCGATCGCCGACGGCGCGTCGCTGTTGCTGGTCGGCACGCTGGAGGCCGGCAAGGCGCTCGGCCTCTCGCCGCTGGCCCGCATCCGCGCGATCGGCGAGAGCGCCGACGACAAGGTGATGCAGCTGACCGCCGGCTACGCCGCCATGGGCCGCGCCCTGGAGCGCGCCGGCCTGGCGCTGAGGGATGTCGGCGCGGTGGAGTTCATGGAGGCCTTCGCCGCCGTGCCGGTGCTGTTCGAGCGGGCGTTCAATCCCGACATGGACCGGGTCAATCCCAATGGCGGCCACCTGGCCATGGGCCATCCGATGGGCGCGACCGGCGCCATCCTGACCACCACCCTGCTGGACGACATGATCCAGCTGAACGCCGAGACCGGCCTGGTGGTCGCCACCGGCGGCGTCGGGGTCGGCGCGGCCATGGTGCTGGAGCGCACCGCCTGACCGCGCCGCCCTGGATCTATTCCTTGGCGCCCAGCGCCTTCATCAGCTCGGCGCGATCGTAATATTCGCGCCACTCCTGGACCTTGCCGTCGCGGATATCGAGCACGCCCACCACCGGCACCGCGCCGGGCTTGCCGTTGTAGACGAAGCGGTCGGTGCGCTCGATGAACACCAGGCCGTCGATCACCCCCATGTGCGAGACGTCCAGCGTCACCCCGCCCGGCGCACCCTTCCCCAGGGCGGCGATGCGGGCGTAGATCGCCTCGCGGCCGACCACCGGCTCCAGCATCATCGAGCGCAGCACGCCGTTGGGGGCGAACAGGTCGGCGACCTTCTTCCAGTCGGCCGCCTTCCAGGCCGCGATCATGTCCTTGGTCACGGCGATCCGCTGGGCGTCCGTATCCGCCGCGGCCGCGCTCATGGGCGCGGCGCCGATCGCCAGGGTGATGGCCAGGGCCGCGAGACCCAGCATGCGTTTCATGATTTCCTCCGCTCCTCCGCCGCGGCGCCTCACCCGGCGCACAACAATTCGCGCCGACCGCACCGCAGTCACTTGCACAACAAGACCATGGTGCTAGGTTGAACACAAGGGCGGCGGCCAAGGCCGCCGGAACGATTTGGAGAGCTCTCATGAAGATGGAGCGCCTGCCGCCGGTGAAGACCAGCCTGCGGCCCAGCAACCATCCCTACCTCAATGGGGCCTGGACCCCGTTGCACGAGGAGGTCGACGCGACCGACCTCGAGGTGATCGAGGGCGCGATCCCCGCCGATATCGACGGCATCTATGTGCGCAACACCGAGAACCCGGTGCAGCAGCCGCTCGGCCGCTACCACCCGTTCGACGGTGACGGCATGATCCACCTGATCAGCTTCAAGGACGGTCGCGCCGACTACCGCAACCGCTTCGTCCGCACCCGCGGCTTCGAGGCCGAGCAGGAGGCGGGCCAGTCCCTGTGGGGCGGGCTGATGGACGGCCCCGAGGTCTCGCTGCGCCCCGGCTTCGGCGCCCATGGCGGCATGAAGGACGCCTCCTCCACCGACGTCGTGGTGCACGGCGGCAAGATCGTCTCGACCTTCTACCAGTGCGGCGAAGCCTATTGGCTGGATCCCGAGACCCTGGAGCAGGGCGGGGTGGCGAGCTGGGGTCCGCTGGACGGCGTCTCGGCCCACACCAAGGTCGACGAGGCGACCGGCGAGCTGTTGTTCTTCAACTACTCCAAGCACGCCCCCTACATGCACTACGGCGTGGTCGATAAGAGCGGGAAGCTGGTCCACTACGTGCCGGTGCCCCTGCCCGGCCCGCGCCTGCCGCACGACATGGCGTTCTCCGCCAACTACTCGATCCTAAACGACCTGCCGGTCTTCTGGGACGCCGAGCTGTTGAAGCGCAACGTCCACGCCGTGCGCGAGCACCGAGGCATGCCCTCACGCTTCGCGGTGATCCCCCGCTACGGCCAGACCGCCGACATCCGCTGGTTCGAGGCCGATCCGACCTACGTCCTGCACTTCCTCAACGCCTATGAGGACGGCGACGAACTGATCATGGACGGCTACTTCCAGGAGAAGCCGACCCCGCGCCCCCTGGCCGACGCCCCGGACGGCTACGCCCACATGATGGGCTTCCTCGACGAGCATTCCTTCCGCTCGAAGCTGCACCGCTGGCGCTTCAACCTGAAGACCGGCGAGACGCGCGAGGGCCATCTCGACGACCGGATCCTCGAGTTCGGCATGTTCAACCAGCGCTATGCCGGCAAGCCCTATCGCTACGCCTATTCGACGACCACCAAGCCGGGCTGGTTCCTGTTCAACGGCTTCGTGAAGCACGACCTTCAGACCGGCGAATCCTGGGCGCTCACCCTGCCGGAGGGCCGCTTCGCCAGCGAGGCGCCCTTCGTGCCGAGGCTGAACGCCAAGGACGAGGACGACGGCTATCTCGTCAGCTTCATCATCGACGAGAACGAGAACCGCGCCGAGTGCGTGCTGATCGACTGCAAGCGCTTCGCCGACGGTCCGGTCTGCCGCATCGCCCTGCCCCACAAGATCAGCAGCGGAACCCACAGCGTCTGGGCCGACCGCGCCTTCATCCGCGACGGCCAGATCGCCGGCTAGTCGCCTCACCGAACGAGTTTGCACATGGAAATCAAGGATAGCGTCGCCCTGGTCACGGGCGGCAACCGCGGCATCGGCGAAGCCTTCGTGCGCGCCTTCCTCGCCGCCGGCGCGGCCAAGGTCTATGTCGGCACCCGCGAGATCGCCAACGCCCAGCATCTGGTCGACGAGGGCCAGGGCAAGGTCGTCGCGGTCCAGCTCGACGTCAGCAAGCCCGAACAGATCGAGGCCGCCGCGGCCCAGTGCCAGGACGTCAGCATCCTTGTGAACAACGCCGGCCAGTTCTCGATGCAGACCCTCTTGAAGGCGCCCGACCTCTCCGCCGCGCGCGCGGAGATGGAGATCAACTATTTCGGGCCGCTGGCCATGTGCCGCGCCTTCGCGCCGATCCTGGCCCGCCATGCGCAGAGCGCCATCGCCAATGTGCTGTCGGCCGGCGGCATCGTCGCGGTGCCCGGCATGGGCGGCTACAGCCCGTCCAAGTTCGCCGGCCGCGCCATGTCGACCTGCCTGCGGGCGGAGCTCGCGCCGCAGAACACCTCGGTCACCGCCCTGATCGTCGGCTCGGTCGACACCCGCATGGCCAGCCACGTGGAGGGCTTCAAGGAGACGCCGGCCACCATCGCCGAGGCCGCGCTGAAGGGCATCCGCAAGGGCGCCGACGAGGTCGACACCGACTTCATGGCCGTGGACGTGCGCGCCAACATCGCCCGCGATCCCAAGGGCTACGAACTGCAGATGCGCCGCTCGCTGTCGGGCGAGCGCGTAACCACCGGCCGCTGAGCGAGGACGCCCGCATGACCCCCCAACAGTACCTGGACTTCGCCGAGCGCTTCGTGGGCGCCATCCAGACCGGCGACACCGCCACCGTCCGCGCCTGCTACGCGCCGGACGCCAAGCTCTGGCACAACAACGACGGCATCGAGCAGACCGTCGACCAGAACATGAAGGTGCTGGACTGGTTCATCCGCACCCTGCCCGACCGCAACTATCGCGTCCTTCGCCGGGAAGCGTTGCCGGACGGCTTCATGCAGCAGCACATCCTGGAGGCCACCCTGCCCGACGGGACCAAGTGGGCCATGGACGCCTGCGTGGTGGTGCGGATGAAGGACGGCGTCATCACGCGCCTAGACGAGGACATCGACAGCGCCCAGTCCGGCGCCGTGCGCTGCCACGGGCGCTGAACCACCTT
>CAMFIW010000118.1 GCA_945952355.1 uncultured Phenylobacterium sp.
GTCTCGAGGGTCCGCTTCTCGAAATCCTCGGTCGCCTTGCGCTTTAGCCGACCCCGGTCCTCGCAGCTGAGCTCCCAGAACGATGTGCCGTCGGGAACCCAGGGGTCGATGCCGGTCGCGCTGACCTGACCGTCGTAGCCTTTGTCATTCACGCTCTCATACGCTGGAAAGTCGAGCAGCTGCAGTGCAACCGGCCGGCCAGCGATCAAACGACGGACAAGAACCGGCAACTCAGCGCGCGCCGTCATGCGCGCCGCCCAAGCGTCGAGGTCTAACGGCGTAACATCCAGCATCACAGTGCTTTCGACGAGCAAAGCCTCGTGGAAACTTAGCGACGGAGCTGATCGGAGAGCGCTTGCCTGAGCACCGAATCACGTCGCCAGCACTCGATTATGAGCGTGCGATGATCCCTGTGAAGGCCACGGGATAGATTATCGCTGTGTCCTGCGATTCTAGTTCGGGCGTCCACTCCGGAGCACGGTCCTCTCAGCGCTCAGGCCCTCGCTTGGGCCGGTAGACTTGAGACGTTGCTCCGAAGTCCGACCCAAATGGGTAGATGAAGGCGGAGGGGGACATACGGACATTTGCGACCCGATATCCGGACTAGCGCCTATTCCGCCGCCGCACGCCGGGCGAGGTCGGCCAAACGATCCTTGCAGATTGCGTCGACGTTTTCCCTTAGGACAGCGACTCTCGTGCCCAACCACGCCAATTCCTCGGCGGTGATCTTGTAGTGCCGGGAATAGCGCGCCTTGACATAGGCGGCGCGGAGCAACTCGAAGCAGCGTTTCTCGAACTTTGTGTCGGTCGGCCAAATGTTCGCGAGGCGCGGATCAAGCGGCTCAGCTAGGCTCCGAAGTCGAACGAGATTGTGTGATTTGGGCGTGTAGAGGGTGAGGACGAGCAGCAGGCAGTTATAGAAGTGCTCCGTTGCCTGGTGGAGGTTGAATGCAGCCTTCTTGGCGAACCCTCGTTTGACGCTGAATTTTGCAAGCTCAACGAATTCGTCTGCGCTTTCCATCCAGTCCTCGAAGAAACCCTGGGCCTCTTCGAGCGCCGTCGCCGGGGACAGCTCAATCGGCGAGGCGAGGGGATGTCCGGGGGTGTCGTGGAGCAGGATGCCGTCGCGGATGATGTCGACGAAGAAGTAACGGCCGCGCTCCAGCTGGTGGTTCACGTCGGCCAGGCTGTGGACGATGAAGTTCACCGGAGTGCGCAGGACCTGGCCTGCTGAGAGTTCTTTCAGGAGCCTCTGTTCGGCAGTGTCCCAGAACTCGCCGACCTCGGCGAGGTCCTCGTGGTTGACGACGATCAGCAGGTCATAGTCGGAGAAGTAGCGGCCGATCGGATCCTCGACCCAGTCGCCGCGGGCATAGGAGCCGAAGAGGATGATCTTCAGCACCTGGCCGTTCTTGAGGCGGTCGGCCTTGCGGGTGGCGACGACCTTCTGGAATTCCTCGAGCAGCACCTCGACGACGTGCGCGAGTTCGCGCCGTTTGCCCCCGGGCAGATGCTGAAGATCGGTCTTCATCGCTACCATATGGGGTGATTGGCCAGGGCTTGCCTAGCCGTAAGCCTACGGGTTCGAACGCTATCGTGGGTTGCTTCTGGCGGGGTGGGGCGGGCTGTTAGGCTTCGGCCATGTGCAACCTCTATTCGATCATGAAAGAGCGCGCGTCCATCATGGCGATCAGCCGGGCGCTCTCGGACCGCAACGACAACCAGCCGCCGATGTCGGGTGTTTTCCCCGACTATGAGGCGCCGGTGGTCCTGATCGGCGAGGACGGCCAAAGGGTCATGCGCAACATGCGCTGGGGCATGCCCAGTCCCCAGTTCCTGATGAAGCAGTTGGCCGAGAAGCGCGCCGACAAGCTCCGCGCCAAGGGGACCGAGTTCGACTTCGCCGAGCTGATGCGGATGGAGCCGGACGGCGGGGTCACCAACGTCCGCAACACCACCAGCCCGACGACCGGCAAGACCAACGCTCACTGGGGCAGGTGGCTGGGCCCGGGGAGCCGGTGCCTGGTGCCGTTCACCTCCTTCGCAGAGCCGGACCAGGACCACGAACGGACCCGCAAGAATATCTGGTTCGCGCTCGATGAGAGCCGGCCGTTGGCCTTCTTCGCGGGCGTCTGGACCCCGCATGCTTGCGTGCGAAAGGCCAAGACCGGCTGGGAGGAAATCGATGCCTTCGGCTTCCTGACCACCGACAGCGCGGAGCCGGTGAAGACCTATCACGCCAAGGCCATGCCCGTGATCCTCACCGAGCCCGAGGAATGGGATCTTTGGCTGAGCGCTGCGACCTGGGAGGACGTGAAGGGGCTGCAGCGGCCCTTGCCGGATCGGCTGGTGATTGTCGGGCGCGACACCAAGAAGGACGAGGTCGTTCCGGCTTAGTGGGGCTTGCGATCTGGGTTCGGGTTGAAGACCTTCACCCGTCGGCCTTCGAGCCAGAGTTCCATTGCGCCGGGGCCACCCTGTTTCTCAACCCAGTTGATCGCGACCTCGTCGCTTTCGAACTGGAGGTCGAGACGGCGCAAGATGTGCCCGCTCCCGTCTTGGAAGTAGAGGTAGTAGGTCGGCATGTCGCATCCGAACGAGCGGGAGTGCGCCGGTGCGTTTCCGGACCTCTCTCAGCCAAGGGCGCCCAATGTCTCGGCCCCTGATGGTGCGATCATGCTCGTCGGACCTTCGTGCCGCAAGCAGTGAAACTAGGTCGTGGTCGACCTGAGGCTCCGTTGCGCGTTTGCTGATCGTCAGGTCGCCGCGGCATCCTCTCGCCAGCGCCAATCGCCCGGCCAGAAGTTCGGGAAGACGGCGATTTCCGGTGAGCCGCAGCCGCTCTCCCCGGCGCAGGTGAGGCGAGGGATGAGCTCGATCAGCGGCAGGTCGACCTTCCCGGCGAACCTGTCCGCAAGTTCCGGGGGCGTCCACTCGACCATGCGGGGGCAGTCCTTGCAGCAGATGACCAGGGAGAAGCCGTCCTTCAGAAGGTCGCGGATGCGGTCCCGGCCGACCATTCCGGGCCGGAAGGCGCGGATCCACTTCTCAGGCGGTCGCTCGATTTGTGGTGTGGACATCGCAGTCTCCCTAGATCCAGACCCGCACCTGGCCGCGGACACCGCATTCGGTGCACCGGGCGCGGTCGCGGATATCCATGGGCGTCGCGTCGGGGCCGCAACGGTCCGCGGCTTCGCGGTGGTCCCATGTCGCCAAGTGGTCGCAGGGCACGCATTGGATCTTCAGGGTGTCGGCGCCCTTCATGGTCCGGTGCAGGTTTTGGAACATCTGCATGTCAGGCGCGCCTTGAGCGTCGCGGTTGCGCCGGCGGCGGGCCAGGCTCCATCGGCTTCTCCGCAGCCCGGAACCTTGCCTCCTGCAGACGTTCGTCGAGTTCCTGTTTCCAGAACGGGACCTTGCGGCCAAGCGGCTGTGACTGGGTGGGGTCGTACCAGAGCACGTCGGCGCGCCAGAACCGGGTGTCCTTGCACTTGCCGCAAGGTTCGGGGATTGCCTCGGCCAGCTTGCTGAGCAGCGTGTCCGGGCCGCCGGTCTTCGCTGCCTGCAGCCGGGCGATGAAGGCTGCCACCGTGGTGACGAAGGTCGGCGTCTTGCAAGGCCCCGTGCAGCGCACCTCGATAGCGATGTGGTCCCGGTGGGTGATCATCCCCAGGGTCGGCTTGAGCGCCGGCTCTTCGACCCATGTGATCGAGCAGCCATTGAGCTTGTTGCACCGCAGGGTCTGCAGCACCTGGCGCATAGGCAGCAGCCCCTGGCCGTCCTTCTGCATCTGGTCGAGCGCCAGGTAGACGCTGCGCCGGCACTCTCGCTGCTGGCAGTGGCCCCGGACCGCGCAGTTGCGCTGGATGTAGCCCACGACCCGCGGATCCTCGGCGAGGCGGCCGGAGTCTATGGTCCAGCCAGGGGGAGGGCGGTTGCCGGCGAACATCGGGGGTCCAAGATTTGTGTTCCTGTTATGTTCTGGATCGTCTGCATAGCCTTCGTCAATCAACGTCGGCCTGTGAGCCGCTTGTGTCGCCACCACGAGTGGCGGCGACGGCAGTCTGGCGGGCCTGCGAACGGCCGATTCAAAGGCCATGGAAAAGTTCGATAAGACGCGCGGCCAGGTTCACGACCTGGACGGCATGGCGGAGGATTTGGGTAAGGCTGGGACGGCGGCGAGACGAGGGCATGTGCGCTCCGGGCTGAAGGGAGCCAATCCAGTAGCGTCACGACCGCCAGCCGCGTCTACCAACTGTGATTATCCAGGAGACCTTCCGGCGCCAAAGGCGCGGTCAGTTGGAGGAGTCCGCGTCGCCGGGAGAAGCGAGCCAAGCGTCAACCTCGGCCTCGCGGGCCAGGAGATCGGCTTCGAGCTCGTCGAACGCCCTGCGGAAGGCTGAGATCAGCCGGCCCACCTCGAGGCGGCTCAGGCGGTCGCCCATGCGTTCGTCGAAACGTCGCGCGGCCAGCAGCAGGACGCTCATGAACTTGTTGTCCAGGCTGTGGAGCGCGAGGGACGGGAGGCCCAGCGCCATCGCCACGAGGATGCTGTGCGGGTCGCTGTCCGTGGCGAGCGCGAAGGCCCGGATCCGGGGAAACAGGTCGAGATGGCTCTGGCCGGCTTCGAAGAGCTGGTAGGTGCGCAAGGGCAGGGACATGGCGGCCGCGACCTCGCGAACCTTGAGGCCGCGCTTGCGCCGGATCATGCGGAGCGCCTCGGTCAGGGTGGCCCATTCGCGGGCGGTCGGATCAGGCGGGGGCATGCACAGGTACGCTGAAAAGGGACCCATCTGGCGCGGGGCTGGGCCGCCATGGCGCGAGCCGGCGGCCTTCGGTTTGCGGCGCGTCAGTAGAAGACTGGGGCGTGGAGGGCAATGAAGCGGAGGGTTTGTGTAAATCGGATCGATAGGTGCGAATAGAACGCGCAAGAATGTTGCGCGTCTTGCGCCAGATCATTGCGCGACACGAGCAAAGTCCTTGCATTCCATCCATCAATGTTCGCATTCGTGCTATCTATAGGTCGACTCACGGCTGATTTCATCTGGACTTCTCGTAGAAATGGCGCGCTGATATCGTCTCGACACTGAGGGGTGCGGCGCGTGCGAAACCGGGATCCCTTCGGCGCGGTCCTCGCGGAACTGCGCCGCCAGATCCGGAACGGGACCTTCTCCGACGGCGCGCCGCTGCCCGTCGCCGACTTGGCCCTGGGCCTTGGTGTCTCCCAAACCCCTGTGCGCGAAGCCTTGGCCTATCTGGCCGGCGAGGGTCTGATCGATGGCCGCCAGGGGCATGTCCGCGGCTACCAGGTTTGGCGCGCCGAGCCTGGCGCCCTGGCCGACCTGCTGCGCCTGCACCAGGCCGTGGTGACCCTCGCCCTAAGCGAAGGGCGCCCGTCGCCGGCGGGGCCTGATCAGGAGGGGCTGGGCGGAGCGGACGCCGTTCAGCTAGCGGACTTCGCCGAAGCTGTCTTTGGGCGGTGGATTGCGCTGGCGGGCGACGAGCCGCTGCGCCGGACCTTTCGGCTCATCACAGACCGGCTGCGGCCGATGCGACTGAGGGAAGGGATTGTCCTGGAGGATATCGCGGGCGAACTGCGGGGCTTGGCGGCGGGTGGAGTAGGGGCAGAGGTGATGGCCGCCGTCCGCGCCTATCACCGCCGACGTCTCGCCGTCGTGGCCCGTCTGGCCGCCGCCATGCGCTGACAGGCCCGCCAAAACTATAGAACAACTATAGATGGAATATAGCGGCTTGTAGCAGTCGAATGAGCATCGCCGCAATCTCGCGGTTATGGTCCAGACGGAGGATCCCATGATCCAGTCGCCGACTTCCAAGCTGATCTGCTTCGGCCAGGCCAAGCGCCTCACCCTCGGCGGGCTCTTCAACCTGCCGCCGGAGTTCGACATCGAGCCGCGGCCCTAAGGTCCAAGGAGGTCGACGGGTGAAGTTAGGGCCCGTCGGCCTCCAAGCCGGTCCGCGGCGTGCCGGCGCGATTGGGGGAGCAGCGCATCACGGAGCGGCGGCCTTTGGGCCGCCGTTCTGCGTTCGAGGGGTGATGTTGAGCTTCGAACTATAGAACAACTATAGATGGAATATAGGCTTGGGCAGGCGTCCGATGACCCTCGCCGCACTGTCGCGGTGATGGTCCAGACGGAGGATCCGATGATCCAGTCGCCGACTTCGAAGCTGATCTGCTTCGGGCAAGCCAAGCGTCTCACCCTGGGAGGGATCTTCAATCTCCCGCCCGAGAACGACGTCGAGCTGCGGCCGTAAGGCCCAAGGGGAGGCCGGCGGGCGTTGCTCGACCCCGTCGGTCTCTCGCCTGTCGCTCGGACGACGATATGAGCCATCCATTCCGCTGGGCCCTCGCCCCGCATGTCCACGCCGCCGTCGACGCCGGCAATCTCGTCCTGCTCGACATCGAGGCGGACGCCTATTTCTGCTTGCCGGGGCTGGCCGAGGGCTTTCCCCAAGGCCCGCTGGCGGGCGGTCTTAGCGACTTGTCGGCCTCCCTGCTCGGCGAGCTGGCCGGGGCCAAGCTCATTCATCAGACAACGGGGCCGGACCGGGCGCCGTTCGAGGTTACGACGCCCCGGCGCGATCTAGCCGGCGCGGTCTCAGATCGGATACGCGCGCGAGACGCCTGGGATCTGGCCGCGGCTTGGTCTGGCCTGGCGCCGCGGTTCTATCGGCGGCCCTTCAGCGAGGTCATCGATCGAGCGCGGGGCCGGAAAGCAGGTGTCGACGGCGAGGGCCGGGCGGGCGAGGTCGAGGCGCGCGCGGTCCTGTTCAACAGCCTGTTGCCCTGGTCGCCGGTGCAGGGCGCCTGCCTTCTGCAATCCGCCTGGCTGATCACCTTCCTGGGCCAGGCCGGGCTCGCCGCCGACTGGATGTTCGGCGTCCGGACCTGGCCGTTCTCCGCCCATTGCTGGGTGCAGTTGGGGGAGGTGGTGCTCAACGACACGGTGGAAAGGGTGGCGCCCTATCGCGCCATCCTGAAGGTCTGACGTGGCCGGCTATCTCGCCCTGCGCTGGCGTGGAGATCCGCCGCCGGCCGTGGAGGTGGCGCGCCAGGCGGCGGCCGGGCCGTCGGCCTGGCGGATTGCGGTGGACGAGCCGGGCCTGCTGCTCTGGGTCCGGGGCCCGAGCGGTCCGCGCATCCGCCGGCTGCCGGCCGGTCGAGGTTGGGTGGTCGGCGACCTGCATCGGGCCGATTTCGGGCCGGTCGCCGACGGCGAGGCCGACCACCTGATGATCTCGCGGGCGAGTACGGCGCAGCTCATCGCCGAGCGGCTCTGCGAGACCTACTGGGGGCGCTACGTCGCGCTGATCGATCCGGGCGGCGAGGACGAGGCGGTGTTCCGCGACCCGTCCGGCGCGCTCGACGCCTTGACCTGGTCGGCAGCCGGCCTCTCCATGGTCGGCTCACATTGGCCAGACTGGATGCCCGACGTCCTGAAGCCGGGTTTGACCTTCGACTGGCCGGTGATCGCCCGTTGGCTGGTCAACAGC